>JAISOQ010000164.1 GCA_031275515.1 Treponema sp.
CCGCCTTCTGGTAATTGGCCTTGGTTTCCCGTATGACGGCCTTTCTTTCGTTCATATGCAACCCCATTTTGACCTCCTGGAACTATTAGTTCCGGATAGTCTGCCTTGTTTTGGGTTACTTTTTCATAATGAGGCACAGGGGCTTGTGGGTTAGATTTTCGATGAGGCAATGCGTGCTCTTGTGGAAACTTTGTTTTCTTGATAAAGTAAATTCGATTCGCTTAATTCATACTGGTGAACTTCGCATGAAGGCTCATAAAATTCCCGTTAAGGAGGAAATGCCATGTCCGATTCGGACGGCGGCGGTAGTAGTTTACTCGGCCATCGATATAATCGACGACACAAAATTAACCATTGGCTGTTTACGGCATTTCCCGGGGGAAGCCTGAGCGGACGGCGCTGCCCGCCATTTTTTAAAACCGGCGGTTTTTTGAGCCCTTCGTCTTTGTAATCCCGCGTTGGGGACCATCCGGTTTCTCCGGGTCCGTAAACCATAGGAGAAACCATCATGATTGTAATCCGAACCCAGGGCGAATGCGGCCTGGCGGAAACCGATGCGGTAATCAGAGGCTGCTGGATCGACGCCCGGGATGTTACCGCCTCAGACCTCAAGCGGCTGCAGGATGAATTCGGTATTGCCGGCGAATTGCTCGCCGACATTATGGACGCCGACGAACAGGCCCGGATCGAAAAAGAGGACAATTATACCGCGCTTATCCTGCGGGTTCCGGTCTACGACGAATCCTACGAAATCGCTTTCTTTACCCTCCCCTTGGGGATCATCCTTTTCCCCGACAAAATCGTGACGATTTGCCAGCGTTCCAGCGATGTCCTGGAGGACCTTCTCAAAAACCGGATACGGGGATTCAACATACAGAATAAGAGCGCCTTTGTTCTCAACCTGCTGGGCAGGGCGGCCTTCACCTTCCTCAAGGCTTTGAAGGAACTCAACAAGCGAACCAACAGCATAGAGCGGGAACTCCAGCGGTCTATCAAGAACAACGAGCTTATTCAGCTTCTTTCCCTGCAAAAGTCCCTGGTGTACTTCACCACGAGCATCAAGACCAACGAACTGCTCCTGGAAAAGCTCCAAAAATCGCCGGTTTTCAGGTTTAAGGAGGACGAGAAGGACCTTCTGGAAGACGTACTTACGGAAAACAAACAGGCCATAGAAATGGCCAACATATATTCGTCGATTCTGACGGGAACTATGGACGCATTTGCCAGCGTTATTTCCAATAACCTGAACATCGTCATGAAGCGGCTGACCATCGTGTCCATCGTCCTCATGATCCCAACCCTGATCTACAGTTTCTACGGCATGAACGTGGACTTGCCGTTTCAGCATCATGCTTTTATAGGCTGGGGCATTCTTTGTCTAAGCCTTGTGGTTTCTATTTTCGGCGCCATACTCCTCAATACAGACCGGAAGAGCAGGAAGCTGAAGAACCCGGGAAAGATAAAAAAAAGCCCGGTGTTTTATTCTCCCATAAGCCTTTAACCGCTCATTCCGGCCATAAAGACCCGGGATTCTAAGCGGCGCGGCGGTTGCAAAAGTCCCGATTATAGAGATAATGAAAACGAAGGACTGAGAAGCGAAGTCTTGCAGCCTTGAGGGGAAAGCATGATTGATTTACGGAGCGACACGGTAACCCGGCCTACAGAGGAGATGCGCAAAGCTATGGCTATGGCGGAAGTAGGGGACGATGTTTACGGCGATGATCCTACGGTAAACAGGCTGGAAAAGCTGGGGGCGGAACTGCTGGGTAAGGAGGCCGCCCTTTTCGTGCCTTCCGGTACCTTTGGGAACCAACTGGCCCTTTTCACCTGGTGCGAACGGGGGACAGAGGTCGTCCTGGGAGAGGAATGTCACATCGTCCAGCATGAGGCGGGGGCGGCGGCCATCATCGCTGGGGTGCAGACCCGGACTATTCCCGCGCCGGAAGGGGTTTTGCCCCCTGAAGCCATCCGCTCCCGGCTGCGGAAGCGGGACCTCCACGCTCCGGCCACATCCCTCATCTGTCTGGAAAACGCCCATTCCCAGGGCCGCGCCGTTTCCCTTGAGGACATGGACGCGGTTCGCGGCATTGCCAATGAATGGGGCCTGCCCATACATTTGGACGGCGCCCGTATCTTCAACGCCGCCGCAGCCCTGGACCTGGAAGCCTGGGAAATCGCCGCCCGTGTGGACTCGGTGATGTTTTGCCTGTCCAAAGGGCTTTGCGCGCCTGTAGGGTCCCTCTTGGCAGGACCCAAAGACTTTGTGGATGCCGCCCGCCTTAAACGAAAGATCTTGGGCGGCGGTATGCGCCAGGCGGGGATACTCGCCGCGGCAGGGATCATCGCTTTGACCTGCCAGACGGCGCGCCTTACAGAGGATCACCTGCGGACAAAGGAATTGGCCCGGATCCTTGCCGGAATTCCCGGCATAGAGATACACCCGGAGGAGATGGACATCAACATGGTATTTTTCACCTTTCCCCCAGCCCGGAAGGCGGCTGAAGCGGCGCGGTTCCTCAAGACATTCAAAGACCACGGCATAATCATCAATCCTCCGGAAAACGGGATATTCAGGTTTGTCCTCCACTATTGGATAGGGGACAGAGAACTGAAAACCATCCTGACGGCCTGCCGGGAAGCCTTTCAAGCATGAGCCATCTTGAAGCCCGGCGGGAACGGGTATACGACTG
Organism: Treponema sp.; assembly: GCA_031275515.1. Lineage (GTDB taxonomy): Bacteria > Spirochaetota > Spirochaetia > Treponematales > Breznakiellaceae > JAIRLK01. The sequence continues at coordinate 2,691 of JAISOQ010000164.1, forward strand.
CATGGCCCAGGAAGGGGTCTCCATGATCATGTTTGAAGACGCCGAAGGCCGGCGGGACCCGGCGGTACGCTGGCTTACCGGCCAGCCGGGGGACGCTCTGCTCTTCCTCACAGTGGACAAACAGTCCATTCTGGTTCCCTGGGACATCAACATGGCAAAGGTCTACGCCGATGCGGACTTCATCGTTCCCTATGCGGAATTCTGCCGCCAGAACATACAAGCCATCCTTGGGGCGGCGGAATTCCTCAAGGTTCCCTATGGTTCCCGGATTGAGATACCTATGGACACTTCTTACCGTATGTTTCTTCAATTTGTGGACCAGGTCCCGGATTTTGACATCCTGTGCCGGACCGGGGGGGTGCATGAGTCGGTCCGGGAACTGCGGGCCATCAAGGATGAAGCGGAGATACGCATCTACCGGCAGGTTTCGGAAATCACGAACGAAATCATCGATCTTTTGGAAGAAAAGATACGGTCCGAAACGCTCAAGACCGAAACCGACACGGCGCTTTTCATCGAGGCCGAGGCCCGTAAGCGGCAATGCGAAGGCACCGGCTTTGAGACCCTGGCCGCGGGTCCGGGACGGAGTTTTGGCATCCACGCCTTCCCTGCCTACACGGACGCCGTCTTTGCCGGGCCGGGCCTTTCCATTCTGGATTTCGGCCTAAAATACCAGGGTTACACCACGGACGTTACCCTCACCTTTGTCCGGGGACCCCTGACCAAACAGCAGGAAAAGCTCCTTTCCCTTACCGAGCGGGCCTACAAGCTGGCCCTTTCCATGGCGGCTGACGGTATAAGCGCCCGGGAAATGGCGGCGGCCGTGGACGCTCTTTTCGGCAAATCCGGCAAGGCCATGCCCCACGCCCTGGGTCATGGGATAGGGCTTGAAGCCCACGAAGCGCCCTTCCTGCGCAACCGGTCCGACAACAGCTCCCGCCTCCAGGCGGGTATGATCTTTACCCTGGAACCGGGGCTTTACCATGCTTCTCAGGGCGGCTGCCGTTTAGAAAACGACATCCTCCTTACCGATTCGGGCGTCGAAGTGTTGACCCGGGCCAGGATAGTCAGACTGTAGAAAGGGCCCGGACGATTTCCTTCGCTTTTTGGTCGGTTTCCATGACGAGTTCCCCTCCTGCATCCCCGTAACGGATCACCAGCCGGGGCGGGCTGGGAAGGAAGATCTTCTTCAACAGGGACTTTTCCACCCTGAGTTCCACAGACACCAGACGGTCCTGGGGGATGAAGAGGGTTTTCTCTTTGGGGGCATCTCCGCCCGAAGAAAGCCGGGACAGGGCCTGTATCCAGCCTTCGTGGGGAAAGTGATGAAACCGGAAGCCCCCCGAAGTGGCGATAAGGAGGCCCCAGAGGGATTCCCTTTGGGAAAGGTTGAAGTCTTCCCAGCCGGAAAGGTATTGGCCCAGGGTGTAGGCAAGGACCTTTTCGCCGCATTTTTCTTCATATTCTTTCCAGAAATGAGCCGGATCGGTTCCCTTTTTTTGTTCAAAGAGTCCGAACATGGCGTTACCCTATCTCCCGGATGGCAAAGATATTGATCCCGGTTCCCCGCCAATCGGCAATAAGGATGTCCCCGGACTTAACCGGCAGGGCGGCGCGGGTTTTGTAGATGTCCGCCAGGAGTTCGGGTATCTTTTCCCGGGGACAGGGGACGGAACTTTTTACCGGTACACGTCTAAGGCCGCCCTCCCTTGCCCCGCCGTCTATGCCGCAGGTAGCGGTAACCACCCGCCTGGGGGATCGTATCTCCTCCAGGGCGTAAACCGCGCCCCTGGGACAGCGGTTCCCGGAAACCGGCAGCTCCGGTTCTTCCCCCACGGCGAGGGTACAGCCGATGGGACACACAATACAGGTAAGGGTTCTCATCAGTATCTCCTTATAGTACAGTTCATTATACCGGATAACGTCAAAACAGACTACTGAGCCTTCAATTCAGAATTTGGGCGTATTCGACCTTACGTCCGAACCGGAGATTCGCTACGCTCCGGCCTCCTCACCCCGCTGCCGTCGTCGGCGCCGCCTGTGGCAGGATTGCGAGGGTTAAACCCCTCCTATCCCTTGCGCGGAATTCCTCCGGTCTGCGGAACGGCGTGATCCTGTATGTTTTTCCTTGACGCCAGAATTTTGATGGTATTTGATGGATTTAATGGTATAATAATAAACATACGGCATAAGTTTCAGTTGAAATTTGCCGTAAGCTGCATAATTTTAGGAGTTTAATATGAAAAAAGTATCTGTTTCGTTGTGGTGGCTGGCTGCCGGATTACTCATGTTTTTCATAAGCGCCTGTTCGCTTGGTTTTGACGCCAAGTCTGAAATCGGCGAAACCACAATTCGGCGGCTTAAAGAGGAAAAGCTTGAGAATATTCCCTTTGAAGAGGCGGAAGTTCTTAAAAGTTTTACGGCGGACCCTCAAATTCTCGATTATAATACCGTACGAAAACTGGCGCTAATCGAGTTTCTGGCTGTCGGCATGGATAAAGACATGGGCTGGGAAGGTAATAAGATAAAAGAAACGCCGGTTGTTATCTACGGCTTTGATAACAGGCCGAAGTATTATGACTTTATCGTGCTTGACGCGGAAGAAAACATGGTGGGTACGATAACCGCCTACGCCCGCCGTACCGCTACAACCAGCATCCGAGCGGTAAGCTCCGGCGTAAAGGATTATGCGGGTCTTCTTTCCAAGGCGGGCGGCATACGCGCCTCTTTGTACGAAGACTGGACCGGGGCTTCCTATCTTGGGATACTCGGCAAGGCTGGCGATACGCCGGAAAGCGTTGTTTCCGCGGAAACCGGCGAAGCCGCTGGCGGCATACAGGAACTCGGCGACGAGGAGATCGCGGCGGTTTTGACGGAAATATTTTCTACCCTGGATGCCTTCGAGCCCGGCATTATAGATTTTCCCGAAGACGATCCCCTGTATGCTGATGTACAAAACGCCATAATCCGGCAAACCGCCAATCTGCAATCCGGCGGGGATATTGGGGCGTCCATCAACACCGCTTTAACGGACAAAAACGAAAAAACCCAGGCATTTTGGGATGCTATTGACGAAATCCTGCCGGAGATTGAAAACATCAAAGAAGAGGAAGAAATCATTGATTCTTCAAGCAAAGGCTTGTTTTCTTCCCTGGTATCGTGGGTCGTCCATAAGGTGGTTACCCTTTTTACCGGCGTTGATGAATCGCGGTACTTTATTGATAAATTCACCGGATACAGAGATATGGAATACAAGGGCAGCGATAGTGAGCCCTGGTGTGGACCCTGGGCATGCGGGTATCTGGTGTGGATACAAAACGGCCGTACGGGAAATACCTTTAATTCTTTTTATAATTGCGCGTCATCGGTTGGAGAATTGAGCTTTTTGAACTTTACCTTTCGTTTTTTGGGCCGCCCGATGACCCCTGCCGAAATGGAGTGGTCATTACCCATTATTTCAAAAGGCAAGGTATGGTTTGGAAATACCTGGCTGTTTAACGACAGCGCGGCCTACGACCATATCAAAAACACCAAGAACCCGGCAATTGTGTTGTGTTGGAAAGGTAACCAATTTCACTATAAAGTAGCCGTCGGGACGCGCCGTACAGGTTCCGTGCTTTCAGAGACATTCTATTTCCTCCAGCACGATAATTCCGATAAGGGGAGAAATAATGCCAAAGGATCGTTATACCGTGAAAACAACAATGAGTATAAAACCGTAGAATGTTGGAATCCCTGGTTCCTGGTGTACGCTCCATAACGGAATTATCCAGTGATTAAAGAAAGCTGTCCGGGCGGGTTTCTTAACTCATCCGGACAGCCTGCGTTACAATTTTAGTTTGATCCCAAAGAGGTATACTATGAAAAAGAAAGATCATTTTTTGCTTATAATCCCTGTCTTATATTGGGCGGCGGCGTTTGCCGGTTGTAATCGTGGTCCAACCCACTACATTGTTGAAACAAAAACAAGCCTTTGCAAGACCAACCTTATCGGCATTGCCGGAGAATATTCGGAGGAACCCTACATAGAAATAGCCTACAGCGCCGCGGACGAATCAAATCCCGGGCATAACAAAAAGGAAACCATTATGGTTTCCCCTCCCTATGTTTTTCAGAACGACCGGGTATATATCCAATACGATGTCTCTAAAGGCATGACCAATAGCTATTTTACCACTTATACGGAAACTTTACACCGGGATTGGGAGGAAGGGGGCGCAGAGTATTTGCGCATTATTAACCATTCCCCCGACAAGACGGTGGAATTCTTTTTTGCCGGCGGTCAGGAACTACCCGAATCCGCCGCCGCCGCCGCCTATAAGATGTGGCGCCCTTCTTTTGAAAGCTCTATAGGTTATTTGCCGGCTGTCCATTATAAAATGGCGCCGGTACAGTATTTGCTTTTTCCCGACCGCAGGCCCGGTTATAATTATCAATTTCAGGATGATTTCCCCACTTATTATTTTGAGGGAAACCGCTGCGGCGACTTTATCGTAACCAAACCCTGGACGGTTGATGAAATAGCCGCGTTATACCGCGCGGAGTATAACCGTTCCAATACGATAATATTATACATAGATGGTGATTATAGTTCTGTGGATGAGGAGACATCCTATAGAATGATTGACTATGTTCAGGGTAGGGTCAAACCGCATCATGTTATACACTCATATCTTGACGCGAAATTCTGGGGAACCATAAAACCGGGGGAAACGCTCAAGGGGGATGATAAAATCGGACTGCTTGCGACATGTTTTATGTATACCGATGAGATTTTCTATCTTGTGGACTGACAAAACCGTGAAGCATTCTATCAAAACTGCCAAAACCGCTGTTTTAACAATGATTAAAAGGCTTTTTATGGCGGGTTGCTTTCCGTTTATATTCCCTGTTTTATGCTGTATAGTGCTGTTTCCAGCTTGTGAATCTCCGGTTATAAGCAATACCACTCCCGCGCCGGCCGTACTCATTTACATGGCTGCGGACAACAATTTGGACTACTATGCCATAGCTAATATCAGACAAATGGAACAGGGCCTTTCCGGTTGTTCCGAAAGCAATATTTTTGTATTTATTGACCGGAATAGCGGCGGAAGTCCCAGTCATCCCTATCTTTTGCGGTTAAACAAAAACACGGAAAGCAGCGGGATTACATCGCCTATATTACGGGTATACCCTGAGCAAAACACCTGTAATCCTGATTTTTTACGGAAAGTTATTGCTGATGTCAAAGATTATAGCCGTCAGCGCAATGCTGAATTGCGTCGGCTGGTACTTTGGTCTCATGGTACCGGCTGGCTTCCTGAAGGAACGCCTTTTAACGAGATCGATGATGAAAATGAGGATATAAACAGTAAAGGGCAACCCCCCTTGTTTTCCTTTGGACTTGACAATAACGGCGGAATTGACGGGACATCGTACCAAAAGGAAATGGAAATAACAGATTTGGCATCCGCGCTTGACGGCGAACACTTTGACTTGCTGCTTTTGGACGCATGTTTTATGGGAACAATTGAAGCAGCATACGAATTTAGACAAGCCTGTGATTATCTGATCGCCTCTCCTTCTGAAATCTTATCAAGTGGTTTTCCATATATAGATATTATTAATAATCTTGTCTGTGATATAGTAGATCCGTTGGAGGTAGCGGAAAAAATTTTTAACTACTACAACAATCAAAAGGGTATTATGCAATCGGCTGCCATTAGTATTATAGATACCAGATATTTAACTAAATTGGCATTAGAAATGGAATTGGTCTATATGGACTATCTTTCATGCAGGGACAGCCTGCCAATTTCCAGTTTTTTACAATATGACAGGACAGGATCAAACTATTTTTTTGATTTCAAAAATTTTATCTTTTCTCTATCTGAACAAACCAAAAAAGATTATAGCGGTATATTGAATTGCTATCAAGATACCTTGCCGTATTACATGCATACCGTAAAAATGTTTAATACTCTTGATTTAACGGGTACGGAAGGTTTAAGTATTTATATACCAAATACTTTTTTAACCAGGAGTGAATTACATGCGTACTACAAAAGCCTTTCGTGGGCGCAGGATAGCCATGCTGGTATTTTATTTGATTAGTGTGTTGCCGCTGTTTGTCTCTTGCCGCCAGGCGGTTGATTTTGCGGAATCCTATGATGTAACATTCAGTAACCGCTATTTCGAACCGCTTGTTTCAATAGAAATTGATAACCGGAAAATTGAAAATATTGATATAGGCGAAGATAGAACCATCACTAATATTGGCGGTGGCAGCTATAGTATTATTGTAATAACTTACTCAAATCTAAAACTTGAAGCTGTTGTCGGCCTGGCCGGTTCTCTTTCCGAGGTGAAAATAATAATAACAGAAACAGGCAAATTACTGATGGAGTAAAAGGGTTCTCATCAGTATCTCCTTATAGAATCGAAAACTCCAGGGCGGAATCCGGGCCAAGAGAAACGCTTTCCAGGTCCCTGGGGCCCAGACTCAGGTTAATCATCTCCGAAGGCTGGACGTGGTTTTTCTTCACGCTTCGTATGACCCGGTTATCGGCCCTGATTTCCAAAACCGCATCGTTCTTGACGATGAGGGAACGGAGGTAGAGCTTGTTTTCGGCCTTGGGGTTGAGCTTACCGGGGTTCACGTACCGGACATTGGAACCCGCTTTGACGCGGACTTGAAGGGCGGGCCGCTCTCCCCTGAGCCACGCCGTGGCGTACCGCCCTGCCCGGCGGCTTTCCTCGGTTACCCAGTCCGCCAAGTCGTGGACATGAAGCACGTTGCCGCAGGCAAAGACCCCTTCCGCATTGGTCATCAGGGAGGAGTCCACCAGGGGGCCTCCGGTAGTTCCGTTGAGTTGTACCCCGGCGTCCTTGGAAAGCTCGTTTTCCGGCGCCAGGCCCACGGACAGAAGCACCGTATCACAGTCTATGCGGAACCGCTTCTCCGGGACCAGGGCCCCGTTTTCCATGGGCGTAACCTCTACCCCTTCCACCCGGTCGCTGCCGTAGATGTTGGTGGTCTGGGACGAAAGGTACAGGGGAATATCGAAGTCCCGGAGACACTGGACGATGTTCCGGGTAAGCCCCGAAGGATAGGGCATGATCTCCACCACTGCCTTTACGGAACAGCCCGCCCAACTCATGCGCCGGGCCATGATAAGCCCTATATCCCCGGACCCGATGACCACCACGTTCCTGCCGGGGATGTACCCCTCGATGTTCACCAGGCGCTGGGCCAGGCCGGCGGTGTAGACCCCTGCGGGTCTTGAGCCGGGGATACGCACGTTGCCCCGGTTCCGTTCGCGGCAGCCCATAGCCAGAATCACCGCCCTGGCAAGGATACGCAGAACGCCCCGGTCCGCCGACACGCAGAAAAGCTCTTTGTACCCTCCCTTGCCGGCGGACTGAGCAGGCGCGGGCCCTTCCGCCTGGAAACTCCCGGCGTTGAGGGAAGTCACCGTGGTATTGAGGAACACGGCGATGCGGGACCCCGGACGTTCCGCCTGAACCTGCCGCATCAGCCGCTCCGCGAATTCCGGCCCCGTAAGTTCCTCCCCGAATTCGTGGAGGCCGAAGCCGTTGTGTATGCACTGCATCAGGATGCCCCCCAGGTGATCTTCCCGGTCTATGAGGGCGGTAGAAAACCCGGCGGCGTCAAGTTCCAAAGCGGCGGCCATGCCGGCGGCGCCTCCGCCTATGACCGCCGCATCAAACAACAGTTCTTTCATAGTTCCGCCTCCAGGACCCTGCTTGCGCCGCCGTGTTTGGTAATCTCGTCAAAGGAAAGCCCGGTCTCCCGCAGGATGATCTTGATGATGCGGTAGGTACAAAACCCGCCCTGACAGCGGCCCATCTGGGACCGCGTAAAGTATTTGATCCCGTCCAGGGTATAATGCCCCAGGCGTATGGCCTGAACGATCTCCGCCTCGCTTACCTTTTCGCACCGGCACACCATGCTGCCCCAGGCCGGGTCTTTGGCGATAAGAGCGTCCAGTTCAAAAGGCGAAAGTTCCCGCGCCCTGGGCCGGTCCTCCACAAAGGGGTCCCAGCCGGGCTTCTCCGTCAGGGAAAGGCCCTCGCCTTTGAGGATGTCCTTGACGTATTCCCCGATGGCGGGGGAGGCCGTAAGCCCCGGCGACTGAATTCCCGCCACCTGCACAAAAGCCGGGGCCTTTTTGGAAGCCTCGATGTAGAAGTCTTCTCCCAGACAGGGCCGCAGGCCGGCGAAATTGGTGATCACGTCGCCCCGGCTTAGGGAGGGAATCATCTTCTTCCCTGAATCCAGAATCTGTTCCAGCCGCTGGGAGGTTGTGGAAAAATCGGTCTTGTCCTCCGCCGCGTCCGCCGTAGGCCCCACCAGGACCGTCCCTTCCACCGTGGGGATCACCAGCATACCTTTGGAAACCGAAGTAGGCACCGGGAAAACCACCCGGTCAGGCCGGGCTTTGGTAAGCCGGTCCATGAGAAAATACTCCCCCTTCCGGGCCTTGATGGTGTACTCCTCGGCCCCAAAAAGCCGGGAAACCTCGTCGGCAAACAGGCCCGCCGCGTTTACCACATACCTGGCCCGTACCTGCCTGCCGTCGGCGGCCTCCACAGCCCAGATCCCGCCCTCCCGCCAGGCGGCGTTCACCTTAAAATCCGTGTACAGATGAACCCCGTTCTTCATGGCCGACTCCACCAGGGCAAATACGAAACGGTAAGGCTCCACAATACCGCCTCCGGGCGCATAGAGGCCGCCCGCCACATCCGGCGACAGCTTAGGCTCCAAGTCCAGAATGCGCTCCCGGGAACAGAGTTCAATACCGATGACCCCGTTCTCCACTCCTTGCATGTAGAGGTACTCCACCGCCTTCATCTCGTCTTCGTGCAGAGCCGCCACGAGGATGCCGCAGCGCCTGAAAGGGAAATCCAGTTCCCGGCGGAGATGATCGAACATCAGGTTCCCCTGAATTTCAAACCGCGCTTTGAGGTGTTTCTTATTGTGATGAAATCCGCCGTGGATTATCCCCGAATTCGCCTTGGATGTGCCAAAGGAAACGTCCGCCGCTTTTTCCAGGACGGCGGCGCTGATCCTATACATCGAAAGCCGCCGGGCAATGTTCGCCCCCGACACCCCGCAGCCGATAATCGCCACATCATAATCCCCCGCCTTATCCGGCGGCGGGTTCCGGTTGGGAAGAGATAACAGCAT
>JAISOQ010000166.1 GCA_031275515.1 Treponema sp.
CTGGAGGCGGTCAGGCTCATCCGTTCCTGGGGGGAACATAATGGGAAGGCGCCTATCGTCGCCCTTACGGCCAATGCGGTCTCAGGAGCCCGTGAAATGTTTCTGCAGAACAGTTTCAATGATCTCCTTTCCAAACCCCTGGACATTAAGACCCTGGCGGAAGTCCTTCTCCGCTGGCTGCCAGGAGAACTGCTGATCTGGTAACTGAGCCTCCGCAAAAAGGGGCTAACTATAACGTGAGTTCGACGGGAAGAAGAACCCCCCTGCCCGAACAGGGTATAATGGGATAACTAACGCCTCATTATACAGGAAAAGAGAGGGGATTCTTATGAATGACGACAGTATAACCCGGATTTTTTGTGATGCCAATGACTTTTGTGCCAGGCTTGAGCGCTATTGCACAACCCATCTGCTGCCGACCGCAGCAATTTTACATTTAGAAAAAAGTGCTAAGATGGGGCATGGGACGGGGACTGCTCAGGGCGCAATTGCGCGATTTTGATGAGATTGGCGGGCGGACTGACCGTGAGATTCAGCCCCGGCGGCGGGAAAAATACGGCCTCAAATACGACTATGCGGACGTTATCAAGAGCGGCTGCAGCGTCGGACTTTAGTCCGCTTTTTCTTTCAACACCCTTCAATGCTGAACTTTCAGCAGGAACTCATGCGGTGAAGAACTCGTATTTGACGGAGTACAAGCGGAGGGAATGGAACGGGAGGAACCATCTTGAGTACCGGTATCGGTGGACAAAGGGGGTAGAGATTCGGGACAGCAGGGAAACGCTGCTGGTGAACTACCTGTATATGGAGATATGGAACGAGGAGAAAGGGAAGGTTACGTATAAAAACGCATGGGTGACGGACAAAGAGATACGGGAAGGGAAATGTCCGGCAGCTTGCCGAGTGCGGGAGGGAACACAACTTTGGGCATGGGAAGAACCATGCCTGTGAGATATACGCGGTACTGAACCTGCCGGGATTTTTAATGCACGGGCTGATGCTGCTTCCGGAGGAGGAATATCAGAAGACCCGGGGGTCATTTGGGAGGCGGGAGACGTTTTTCGCGGCCTTACGGTTCTCGTTCCGCCGCTTTCTCCATGCGAGCTGGGAAGAGTTCCTGATTTTCGTCCCCGGCGATGAACCGGATGGGTAAATGTAAAATTGCCGGTATCTCAAGGCTTGACTAATGCTATATAATACAATAAGGTAGAGTCGTCAATATCATTTGGGCGAATGGAGGCCGGGGGCCTTTAAGCCCGAAGCGTAAACAGAGCAAAGCAAATCCATGAAAACCCGCGCTAATCCCCGGACAAATTTTTAAATGACGCCCTGTCTGTCTGCCGCTTGAGCAATGTATAAATATACAATATACTCTATACTCTTGCATGGAGGAATAATTATGAAGAAAAATCCAATTTCTTTTCTGTTGATTTGCGCCGCCCTTGCGCTTGCGGTCGGCGTAAATGTGTATGCCAAGGGCAGCGCCGAGTCTAGGGGGGCTAAAACGTTTATCATTGCGACGGATACCACCTTCGCCCCCTTCGAATTTCAGAGCGCCGCCGGGGATTATGTCGGCATCGACATCGAATTGCTCGCGGCGATAGCGGCGGATCAGGGGTTTGCCTATGACCTTAAGCCTCTGGGGTTCAGTGCGGCAGTGGCGGCCCTGGAGTCAAACCAGGCGGACGGGGTTATCGCCGGCATGAGCATCACCGACGAACGAAAACTCAAGTACGATTTTTCCGCGCCCTACTATGATTCAGGGGTAGTTATGGCTGTCCGCGCCGATAACAGCGCCGTTAAGAGTTACGCCGATTTGAAGGATCAGCGGGTGGCGGTGAAAACCGGGACGGAAGGGGCGACCTTTGCGGAATCTATCCGGGATCAGTACGGATTCACCCTGGTCTACTTTGACGAATCTCCCTTCATGTACGAGGAAGTGAAAGCGGGGAATTCCGCGGCCTGCTTTGAGGATTACCCGGTCATGGGATACGGTATATCCCAGGGGAACGGCCTTAAAATGGTAACCGGCATGGAAAAAGGGTCTTCCTACGGGTTTGCGGTACTCAAGGGGAAAAACCAGGACCTGTTGAAGAAGTTCGATCAGGGGCTTGTTAATCTAAAGAACAACGGAAAATACCAGGCGATATTGGACAAGTACATCGCGGTTGAATAAGCAAAGTTTGAGTAAAAACCTAAGGAAAAGGACCCGGAAAAATGGATATAGCAAGGGTATTACAGGAAGTCTTTCCGCTCTTATTCCGCGGAATGATTGTTACCCTACAAACTACCCTCTTCGCGCTGGTTATCGCGGTTTTTTTGGGTCTCTTTACCTGTCTGTTCGGGTTGTCAAAAGCGGGGGCCCTGCGCCGTTTGGCCCGGGGCTATATCTGGATCATCCGGGGGACCCCTCTCCTGGTCCAGACCTTTTTCGTCTACTTCGGTATTCCCCAGCTGATTCAGGCCGCGGGGGTGAATTTCAGGCTTTCCCCCTTTGCGGCGGGAGTTATCACCCTCAGCCTCAACGCCGGCGCCTATATAGCCGAGATTTTCCGGGGCGGGATCCTCGCGGTTGATACGGGTCAGATGGAGGCGGCGCGGAGCCTGGGTCTGTCCCATTACCGGGCCATGTTCAAAATCATCCTGCCCCAGGCTATACGGGTATCCATCCCGTCCCTGGTGAATCAGTTCATCATCAGTTTAAAGGATACCTCCATTATTTCGATCATCAGTCTGGGAGAGATCGTGTATGAGGCGAAGATATATATAGGGCGTACCATGCAATCCTTCGCTACCTGGACCATCGTGGGCCTGGTGTACCTGGTGATCATCACCGTGCTGTCCTATGTTTCCGCGTATGTTGAAAAGAGGCTTAGTTATGGAAGCAAAGGTATGCGTTAAAGACCTCCACAAGTCCTTCGACGCCCTGGAAGTGTTGAAGGGGGTCAGCATGGAGGCCTATGAGGGGGATGTGATCTGCGTTATCGGGCCCTCGGGTTCCGGAAAATCGACCTTTCTGCGGTGCATCAACATGCTGGAAAAGCCGACTTCGGGGCAGGTCTTTGTGGACGGCCATGAGCTTACAGGGAAGCGGGTCAACATCAACCGGGCCCGCCGGAATATAGGCATGGTTTTTCAGCAGTTCAATCTTTTTCCCCATCTGACGGCCAAGAAGAACATCATGTTCGCCCCGGTGGATCTTAAACTGATGCACAAACACGAGGCGGAAACCAGGGCCCTGGAGATTCTCAGGCGGGTGGGCCTGGAGGATAAGGCGGATGTCTACCCTTGGCAGCTTTCCGGGGGCCAGCAGCAGCGGGTCGCTATTGCCCGGTCTTTGGCCATGAATCCTGACGTGATGCTTTTTGACGAGCCGACCAGCGCCCTGGACCCGGAGATGATAGGCGAAGTGTTAAGCGTGATCAAGGAGCTGGCGGACGGCGGGATGACCATGATCATCGTGACCCACGAAATGAATTTTGCCCGGGATATAGCCGATACCATTCTTTTTATGGAAGGCGGCGTCATCGTCGAATCCGGGAGTCCTGAAGTGGTGTTTAAGAATCCCCGGGAAGAGCGGACCCGCCGGTTTCTGAATTTACTGCTTTAATGTGAGTTTGATAAAGAGAAAAAATCGCTTTTCAAGGCTGCTTGCCCAATGCTTTATTGACAAAAAGAGAAGTTTCCTTTTATATTTCATAGTATTACTACAGAAAATATATACTAATAAAAAGGAGCGATTATGAAAAAGCAAAATCTGGGCGCCGGGGCTGTGTCGTTGAAAAACCTTAAAGCCAGACCCATTCGTACCGCCTGCCTCGTGGTTGTGGTAAGCATCCTTGCCTTTACCCTGTTCGGAGGGTCCCTTCTTGCCTTGAACCTCCGGCAGGGCCTGGACACTATGACCAAACGTTTTGGCGCGGATCTGATGGTGGTCCCCGCAGGGTCTTCCGAAAAGGCCCAGTCAATATTGCTCCGGGGAGATTCGGGCTATTTTTATTTTAACGCAGGCATTGCCGATAAAATCGCCGGGACCAAAGGTATAGCCTGCGCCTCGCCCCAATTTTTCCTTGCCTCCCTTTCCACCGAATGCTGCGACGCCGCAGTGCAGCTTATCGCCTATGATCCTGCAACGGATTTTGTCGTCCGGCCCTGGATTGCGGAAAAGCGCAGTTCCACGGTGGAAGACGGGCAGGTTGTGGTGGGCAGCCGGATCACGCTTAG
>JAISOQ010000229.1 GCA_031275515.1 Treponema sp.
TCCCTGGCGGGCGGGCCGCGCCGCCCCAGGCGGCTTCCGGTTCCAAAGCCGGCCTTGGTGACGGGCTCATCAAGGCCGGGGCCTTGGACGGGATACTGAACAAAGGGTTCGTCCGGCAAGGGAAAAAAACCCCGCCGGGGGAAAAAGAGTCCAAGTACCGGCGGGTTGCCAAATTCCTCATCCTAATCGGGGAGGACGAGGCGGCCCGTATACTTTCAGGACTGGCTGCGGAACAGGTTGAAGAAATCGCCCGGGAAATCGCCGCTGTCCGGGGGATTACCTCTGATGAAGCGGAAACCATCTTTAAGGAATTCAGGAATCTCCTGGGGCGATTTTCCGGGTATACTGGCGGGGCAGCCGGCGGGATTGAGGAAGCCCGGAGGATCCTCTATGCCGCTTTCGGGCCCGTCCAGGGGGAAACCTTTCTCAGGCGGACTGTTCCCGAAGCGGCGGGGAATCCCCTGGATTTTCTGGACGATTTTTCCGGGGAGCAGGTAACCTTTCTTCTGCGGGAAGAATCTCCGGCGGCGGCGGCGCTGGTGCTTTCCCGCCTTTCCCCCAAGGTGTCGGCGGCGGTCCTGGCCAATACCCCGCCGGACCGGAAGCTGGAAATCGTCAGACGCATTGCCCATCTGGGCCAGGTTTCCCCGGAGGTGCTTGACCGGGTGGCCGGCGCCCTGCGGGAAAAGGCCCGGCATATTGCGGAGGCAGGCTCCGGCAGCGGCCTGCCGGAAGTAGACGGCATGAACGCCCTCACCGCCATCTTGAAACACGCGGACAATTCCTTTGGAGAGCGGCTCCTTTCGGAACTTGAGGAAAATGATCCCGATATAGGCCGGGATCTGAAAGACCGGCTCTATACCCTGGAGGATATACTCGAAGCCGATAACCGGCCCATACAGGAAAAACTCAAGGTCATGGAAGACCGGGACATTGCCCTGCTCCTCAAAGGCCGTTCGGCTGGATTTATTGATAAAATGCTGTCCAATGTATCTGCCAACCGGCGGATTCTGATACGGGAAGAAAGTGAAATTCTGGGGCCGGTCCCCAAAATAGAAGTAGAAGCAGTGGCCCGGGACTTTCTCTCCTGGTTCAGGTTAGGACGGGAAGAAGGAAGAATTCTTATGAATACCGACAAGGATGTGATTGTATGAAGACTGATTTACGAGCGGGAACCCTGCTGGACAGCGGGTTTGAAATCCTGGAAGTAGCGGATTTGGCGGAGTTAAACGCCCTGGGCGTCTGGGCCCGGCGGCTGGACGGGGGAACGGAAGTTTTTCATATCTTCAATGACGATCCCGAAAATCTTTTCGCCTTTGGGTTTACGACCCTGCCGGAAGATTCGACCGGCGCGCCCCACATCCTGGAACATTCGGTTTTGTGCGGTTCCGAGGCTTACCCCCTCAAAGACGCCTTCCTGGTACTCGCCCAGGGAAGCCTCCAGACCTTCCTCAACGCCATGACTTTTCCGGACAAGACGCTTTATCCCGCCAGTTCGGTGAACGAGCAGGATTACTTCAACCTTATGGCAGTCTACGGGGACGCCGTGTTCCGGCCCCTCCTGGCGGAATGGGCCTTCATGCAGGAAGGGAGCCGCCTGGAATTCGTTTCTGACGATTCTTCCCCGAAATCCGGGAAAGGTGAAAAGCTTCAGATAACCGGGGTGGTTTACAACGAGATGAAAGGGGCCTATTCCGTCCCGGATACCTATGCGAACTTTTGGTCTACCCGGGCGGTAATGCCCGATTCCCCCTACGCTTTTGTATCAGGAGGGGAGCCGGAGTGTATTCCTGACCTTACCTGGGAAGGGCTTAAAGAATTCCACCGGAGCCGCTATTCTCCGGCGAACTGCCGGGTGTTCCTTGCGGGGAACATCCCCACGGAAAAGCAGCTTGCCTTTCTGAACGAGCGGTTCTTTGCGGGATTAGACCAGGGGAATGCTGCGCCTCCTATCCCCAAAGCCGCCCGGTGGAACGCCCCCCGGTCCCTGCGCGTACCCTGTCCTGCCGGGGCGGACGAAAAGGCCACGGTGAGCCTTTCCTGGCTGTGTTCCGACATCACGGACAGCGGCGAGACCCTGGCGCTTTCGGCCCTTACCGAAATCCTCCTGGGCCATGACGGTTCCCCCCTGACCCGGCTTCTCATTGAATCCGGGCTGGGAGAAGACCTGGCCTCCGGTTCGGGCCTTGAGACGGATCTGCGGGAGACCGTGTTTTGCGCCGGACTTATGGGGGTATCGCCGGAGACCAAGAGCGAAGCTGTTGAAGCCCTGATTTTAGGCGAACTGGAACGGCTGGTCCGGGAAGGTATTCCAAAAGAGGAGATTGAAGCCGCCCTGTTGTCTATGGAGTTTTCCAACCGGGAGATACGCCGCGTGGGGGCCCCTTATTCCCTGGTATGGCTGCAACGGGCCTTCCGGGGCTGGCTCCACGGGGCCAAGCCCTGGGCCAGCCTGCTCTTTGTGCCCCGTTTTACCCGGCTCAAGGAATGCCTTGCCGCGGACAGCCGTTTTTTTGAGTCTCTTATCCAGAAGTACCTGCTGGATAATCCCCACCGGGCGCTGGTAACGGTGACGCCCCAAAAAGGCTATTTGGAGGCTAAGGAGGCGGCTCTGGCGGCCAGGCTTGCCGAAAAGGAAGCCGCCATGAGCGAGGACGAGCGCCGGCGCATAAGGGAAAAATCTGCGGAACTGGAACGGATCCAGAGCCGGGGGGACAGTCCCGAAGCCTTAGCCAGGATTCCTCATCTTTCCCGGAAAGACCTTTCCCCCGCAGTTGAGCCTGTCCCCCGGGAACTCCGGGCCGCCGCAGGCTCCCCTGTACTGGTCCACGACCTTTTTACCAACGGCATTACCTACGTCTACCTTGCCTTCCCGGCGGATATTCTTGACGGGGATGATTACCTCTGGCTGCCCCTGTTTTCCCGGGCGGTGGTTTCCGTGGGCCTTCCGGGGATGGACTATGGGGAAGTTTCCAGCCTCCTTGCCCGTACCGTCGGGGACCTTGCTGCCGCGCCGATGAGCGGTTCCATTATTGAAGGAGGGAGCCGCGCCATTCCCACTCCCGCCGGTATCTTCGACTTGGCTGGCCGGGAGTGGATTGGGTACCACATCAAGGCCCTGGATGAAAAGATAGGCCCCGCCCTGGACCTGACAAGGCGGCTCATCACGGAAGCTGATTTTTCGGATCAACGGCGGATTCGGGACCTGGTTCTGGAAATGAAGAACGATATGGATCTGTCCCTGGCCCCTAACGGGCATATCTTCGCCGGGGGCCGCTCAAGCCGGGACTTTTCCCGTTCCCGCAGGGTGGAGGAACTCTGGTCCGGCCTTGACCAGCTCCGGTTTGCCCATACCGCCGCCGGAATGGATACCGCTGAAATTTGCGGCAGACTCACGGCCCTGCGGGACCGGCTTCGGGCCGGAGGCTTCATCGCCAACCTGACAGGTCAGGGGGAGACCCTGGAGAAAACCCTTAAACACCTTGAAACCCGGTGGCGGGACTTTGGTCCTCCCCAGCCGGCTAATCCCGCCGTCAGGCAGGATTCCTTCGCTCTCCATCCGGAAGCCGGTCCGGTTAAAGCGGAAGTCTATTCCTCTCCTTCCTTGCAGGTAGGATTCGCGGCTTTGTCCCTTCCCGGCGCGGCTTTTCCCCGGCGGGAACATGCGGCGGAGGCGGTGTTAAGCCATCAGCTTTCCACCGGCGCTCTTTGGGAGGACATCAGGATGAAGGGAGGCGCTTACGGGGCTTTTGCCTATGCCGACGGGGGAGAAAAGATTTTCACCCTTTCCACCTACCGGGATCCCAACCCGCTCCGTTCCCTGGGGGCCTTTACCGCGATTCTGCGGGATCGGGCAGGACTGCCGGGCAAAGGGGCGCTCAATGCGGCGCAGCAGGCGGCTCTTGAGGATGCCCTGGAAAAGGCGATCATAGGCCGGTACTCTAAAGAGACCCAACCCCGAACCCCGGCGGGAAAGGGGAGCATTGATTTTTCCCGGTTCCTTGCAGGAGTGGAGTCATGCCATCAGGAAATGAAACTCCGGGCCTTGATTGATATTTCAGAAGACGATCTTGCGGAAGCGGCCCGGCGTCTTTCGGATTCTGCGGATTCCGCCGGTTTTCCCTTGACGCCGGTCATCATTGCGGGCAGCGCGGCGGCCAAAGAAGCCGCCGGACGTTTGGGAGTAGAACCCAAGGAGCTTCCGGTTTAAAGTCCCTTGAGGCTTTCCCAAAACTTCAGCTTTGGGAAAGCCTCAAACCAGGTATAAATGAAGCGTAGCGCAATGACCTAGCCGTTGCGGAGGCCGAGCCGCCTACCGGCGGCGAAGCGTAAACAGTCCTGTTATGTGCCGTTTTTCCTTTTCAATTTACACGATTACGAACGCTCTCAAACGATTCGTACCGCCCATAAATGTCTTAAGCCTTATATCCGCATTTAGGACACACGCCGTTTTCGTTTAACACAATACCGCATAGCGGGCAACGCGCTTTCTCATTTTTAGGCTCGTATACTTCTGTTGCGCCGTTTACTCCGCTTGTAAACTTGATCTTAACGATATTCAGCTTATCCTTTAGCAAATCGTAAACGATCTTGATCATACCCTCAACGGTCATTGTTTCTTTGGTAACAACCAACCAGCATTCCGGGTAAGCTGTGGCAATATCCGTTTTGAATGCCGGACCTTTTTGCTTATTGATCGGGGCGCCGTTTTTGATGCCTTGTGTTTCGTACACCGCAAGAATTGCGGGAAGCAATGGATCATCTTCACGTAAGACAAGAGCGTGGTCAAAGTTCTGCAAGACATCCCAGGCGGTTTTCTTGATTTCATTACAGGGGAATACCATATTGACTCCCGTATTGACGGTATCCTCAACTTCCAGAGTCAGTATCCCGGTATGTCCGTGCAGATACTGTGCTTCGCCTTTAAACCCATAGAACCTGTGTGCATATTGCAGGTCCAGCGTTGTAAAACTCCTCATAATTAAACTCCTCTCTCGTTAGTTTTTAGAATGAAACTCATTCTTATTTGGCAGTATATACAAAATAGATATAAATATCCATATGCCGCAATGTCCATTCTTATTTCTTCCAAGTATTAGGCAAAATGGCGCATAACAGTCTGAAAATAAAATTAAACATATAGCATCATCTAAGAGCTTTTCCCGCCGCTCCGCAGGAATTCCAGTCGATCCTCCTGGATCATGTCGGCGGTGGGCAGAACCTCGTCCACAATCGGGCCGTCCTTAGTGGCGGTCAGGTGGACGCAAAGATGGATGGTCATTGACAGCCGGGGGATGGTCCCCTTGATTTCCTCCCGCAAGAGGTCCTCCATGCGGGCCAGCATGGAGGCGCAGCTGTCGGCGTGGATGGTGGTTACATTCCCCGTATGCCCGGTATTCCACGCTTTGATTAGCTCGTTAGCCACTTCCCCGTACCGCACCTCCCCGAAGATGATCCGGTCGGGGGTCCAGCGGAGGGCCGTCCGCACCGCCTCGGCGGCATGGCGGGGGTTCACCGCTATCATGGTCTTGTCCTTCACCTCGCATTGCAGTTCCGGTACGTCCTCCACGATATAAAACCGGTCGTTGGGGGTATATTCCACCATCTTTTTGAGTATGGCGTTGGTGAAGGTCGA
>JAISOQ010000296.1 GCA_031275515.1 Treponema sp.
AATTGCTTTTTTGTCAGAATTCTATTCATGCGCTTTCCTCTCTCCTCTGTGATGGTATCTCTGTATAAAAAAGCCTGGTTTATCAAGCTATATACGAAAAATAACGCTAACCCCTAAAGTCCCATTTTAACCTACTATATTGAAAAAATCAAAGGCGGATTAATACGCGCCGGGACGGTGTTAGTTATTTTCGTAATTATTCCCTAGTATAACTGAACCCTTCATTTTTGAAATAAAGCCAATCTCAACTGAATATAACGATCACTAATTATATAGAATGCTTAGAGGAGAATGTATGGAGGCGTTTTTTGAGTTTCAGGCCAAATTCCCTACCGAAAGACCAGTTGAGGAGAGGTCTGACCCCCTAGGAGGCCTGACCCCACAAGTGGTCTGATCCAATGGGTTTCCAATGGCGGTCAAATCCAAAAGTAAACGCCTGTGGACTAAAGTCCGCAATTTCACGAATTAATGCTAATTTATCCGCGCTAATCCGTGGACAAATTTTTAAATGACCTTGCCCTGGCTGATCGATGCATAAAGATTGACAAAACACATAAAACTTTCTAGTATCAGCAGGGAGTGTAAATGATAATTATCGGGGAAAAGATCAACGGTTCCGTCTCCAAAGTCGGCGCCGCCATTGCCGAAAAGAACGAAGCCTGCATCAGGGAGCTTGCTAAAAAGCAGACTGACTTTAAGGCTTCCTACCTGGATGTCTGCGCTTCGGTTTCTCCCGATAAGGAGCTTGAAACCCTCAAATGGCTTGTAGAGCTGGTTCAGCAGGAGTCGGACCTTCCCATCTGTCTGGACAGTCCCAATGCGGGTGTTTTTGCCGAGGCAATCAAGTTTTGCAAAAAACCCGGTATAATCAACTCGGTCTCTATGGAAGGCGATAAGATCGAAAAGGTCTTCCCCGTCATCGCCGATACCGAATGGCAATGCGTGGCCCTTCTCTGCGACAATACGGGGATTCCCGATTCCGCCGAAAAGCGCCTTGAAGTCTTTGAACGTATTCTGGAAAAGGCAGGGGAATATGGGATTGCGCCCGGGAGACTTTATGTTGATCCGGTTGTTGAAATGCTCGCCTCCTCCGAAGAAGGCGCCCTTAAAATCTTCGATACCATCAGGCAGGTGAAGGCCCGTTGCCCGAGCGTCCATATCACTTCCGGCGCCAGCAATATCTCCTTTCAACTTCCGCTCAGAAAATTCATCAACCGCAGCTTCATCATCCTCTGCATGAGCGCGGGTATGGACAGCGCCATCCTGGACCCTGCCAACCAGGACATGCTGGCCCTCATCTATGCTGCCGAAGCTCTCCTGGGAAAGGACGAAATGTGCATGGAATACATAGGCGCTTACAGGGAGGGCTTATTCGGGGATTAGCGATATTTCACGTCCCGGGGCCTGGAGGGTGCGCAAACACCCGGAAGCCTGGGGGAGAGGGTATATTTTTGCGATAAGATGTAAAAATATACGATAATTTAGAATAAAATTTCACAAATTTCTGAGGAATATGAAATTGTTCATTGACGGGTGGAGAACCACATGGTATAATGATCAAATCCAGTTTGGACAATTTCGAAAATCATTTCTTTAATGGACAAGCCATGCAATATTTTGATACTCACGCCCATATAGGGCTTATTTGTGACGACCCTATTGAACAACTCATAGTGATCCAGGAAGCCAGGCAGGCTTCTGTTTCGCGGCTTGTTTCAATATGTAATAGTCTGCATGATTTTAAGACCGTGTATGAAAATCTCAAGTCCGCTGTTAACGTTTTTCACGCCGTAGGGGTTAGCCCGTCGGAAGTTCAGAACCCCGGAAAGGGCTGGCTCCAATTCGTAGAACAAAGCGTCCTGCTTCCCCGGGTCGTGGCAATAGGGGAGATAGGCCTGGACTATTACCGTAAATTCGGCGATAAGAATTCTCAGATTGAACTTTTTATCACCCAGCTTGATCTGGCGGCAAAACTGGACATGCCGGTGATCATCCACAACCGTGACGCCGGTCATGATGTACTAGACATTCTCAAGGACCGGCTGCCTCCCAAGGGCGGGGTACTCCACTGCTATTCCGAGGATGCCGAATATGCCAAGAAGGCGCTGAACTTGAATCTTTACTTCTCCTTTGCGGGTAATTTGACATACCGGAACGCCCGGAATCTCCACGAAACCATAGAGGTGTTGCCGCTGGATCGTATCCTTATTGAGTCTGAAAGCCCCTTCATGGTTCCCGCAGATTACCGGGGTAAACGGAACATGCCTAAGTACCTGCCGCTGACGGCCCGTTTCCTGGCGGATATGCTGGAATTAGATGAAAAAGAACTCTGCGCCACCCTTTGGGAAAATTCCAACCGGTTTTTCGGCCTTCCAACTGAGTGAGCTTTTATCGTCCTGTAACTATCGGTTCTCTTTCCCTGGCGGGTAATCTTTTTCTTGCCCCGGCAGCAGGTTATTCGGACCGGGTCTTCCGGTCCCTCTGCGTTGAACTGGGCGCGGACTTTACCTGTACCGAACTCGTCTCCGCAGAAGCCCTGGTCCGCCTGCCCGCCGGTCCGGAGGCGTCCAAGAGCGGGGCCCTGCTCCGCCGGGGCCAGGGAGAAGCCCGCTATGCCATTCAACTCTTTGGAGCTAATCCGGAAGCGATGTACCAGGCGGTTCTGCGGCTTGCGCCTTTCCGCCCGGATGCGGTGGACATCAACAGCGGGTGTCCTGTTCCCAAGGTGGTCAAGGCTGGGGCCGGCTCCGCCTTGATGCGGGATCCTGCGGTCCTGGGCAGGGTGGTGGAAGCGGCGGTCCGCGCATCGGAGGAAGCCCTGGGCGGCGTTCCTGTGACGGTGAAGATGCGGTCCGGCTGGGATTCCGCCTCCATCAATTACCGGGATGCCGCCGCCGCCGCCCAGGATGCCGGGGCCGCCCTGGTTACCCTCCATCCCCGGACCCGCGTCCAGGGTTACAGCGGCAAAAGCGACTGGTCCTGCATCGGGGACCTGGTATCCCGGCTTAGGATCCCGGTAGCGGGGTCCGGGGACCTCTACACCCCGGAGGATGCCGAAAATATGCTGAAGGAAACCGGCTGCGCCGCCGTCATGTTCGCCCGAGGCGCTATGGGGAATCCCTTCATCTTCGCCGCAACCCAGGCCCGGCTTACGGGCAGGGCTTACACCCCGCCGCCGCCGGACGAACGTCTTGCCGCCGCCTTCCGCCACCTCCTTTTGCTGGCGGAAGACCTGGGAGAAAAAACCGCCTGCCTGGAGATGCGGAAGCAGTTCTGCGCCTACACCAAGGG
>JAISOQ010000008.1 GCA_031275515.1 Treponema sp.
GCGGTGCAGGAAGACGAGAGGGAATGGCAGGGCCGGGCATTGGAAAAGTCCTATGCCATCGTGTATCTGGATGCGTTGCGGGTGAACAGCCGGCAGGAGGGGAAAAGCAGCCCCAAGAGCGTATATGTGGCCCTTGGGGTCAATTTTGAGGGAAAAAAGGAGGTGTGGGTCTGTGGATAGCGGAAGACGAGGGGGCCAGGTTTTGGGCGTCCGTGCTGAAGAAGATATACAACCGGGAGACCGAAGACATCCTCATCGTGTGCATGGACGGGCTATCAGGATTCCCCGATGCGGTACAGGCAGTGTTTCCCGAAATGTATCGTGCACAGGGTACGCAACTCCACAAAGTTCGTCTCATACAAAGGTTTAAAAGCGGTCTGCGCCGTTCTGAAGGCAATATACCGTGCGGCGAGCGAAGAGGCCGGGAGGACGGCCCTGGAGCGGTTCGGCGAAAAATGGCAGGCCACATACCCCTTAATCTAGAAATCATGGGATTCCACCTGGCCGGACCTCGGTGAGTTTTTCAAATATCCGGAAGAGATCCGCCGGGTGATCTACAGGACCAACGCTATTGAATCCTTGAATTACCAGTTACGGAAAGTAACCCGTAACCGCTCCGTGCTGGTCAGCGACGAGGCGATTTACAAAATTATGTATTTGGCCTTGGGCAATGCGGCAAAAAGATGGACCATGCCGATTAAGGATTGGGGGGCAGCTCTCAACCAGTTTGCATTGTTTTTTGGCGAGCGGGTTCCGCTCCTATGAATTTTATTTACACAAAACTATTGATAGGCCCGGGGGTCCCGGTATAGCTGAAAAATAGATCATAATAGGCATCATTGGTGATGATGGCCGTTGTGTTCCACGGTCCCCTTCCTGGAAAAAACATGCCCAGTATACCTCCTTTCTTTTCACTCTTTCTATATGCGCTGGCCTTGGCTGTTCCTGCATGAATATTGCAGAAAACCGTAAATTAAGTATACTTGAATATAGCAAACCTTTTAAGGACGGCTTTATATGAAGGATCGCCTCAATCCCCTCAATGATTACCTGTTTCTCAAAGTCATGGGCGAAAAGGGGGACGAAGAACAGCTCTGCGCCTTTCTCAATGCCGTCCTCTGCCGGGAAGGGCAGGCTATCATTGAATCGGTGGAGATTATCGAAAACAAGACCATTCTCGCCGAGGTGATAGGCGATAAAACCAGTATTCTGGATGTCCGGGCCATGATCGTTGAGAACAATCGGAAGATTGGCGTAGAAGTCCAGCTTCGCAATATGGGGGACATGGGCCGGAGGAGTCTGTTTTACTGGAGCCGTGAGTTTTCCCGTGGGATGGAAGCCGGGCAGGATTACCAGGAGTCGTCGAATGTGATAACGATAAACATCCTGGACTACGAGTTTCTGCCTTCTGGAGAGGATTTTCATACGAGTTTTCATATATATGAAGACAAGCGGCGGGAAATTCTATTGACCGATGCGCTGGAGATCCATTTTATAGACATGGTAAAGTTCCGGCGGCAAAAGGAAAAGGACATCCAGAAAGACGCGTTGCACCGGTGGCTGACGTGGTTTGACCAGAATAGTTCGAGAAGCCAAGTGGAGGAGGCAATAAAGATGGACAGCGGGATACAGAAAGCGGAGGAAAAGATGGCGTATGTTTCGAGGGACAAAGAGGCGCTGCGGGTATATCAGATGAGGGAGATGGCTCTGTCAGACTGGACCAGCGGCCTCAACCACGCCAGGCGGGAAGGCCTGCGCAAGGGCATGGAAAAAGGTATAGAGAAAGTCGCCGCTCGAATGAAAAAACGCGGGGCGCCTATTGAGCAAATTATGGAGGATACCGGGCTTTCCCTCGAAGATATAGCGGCATTGTGACGGGCATGGCGATATGGTTATGACTATGATTTCACGGAGCGGATACAGCCTATCCGGGGGTCAGGGTCAGAGTACATAGATTTATAATTCCTTATGATATAAAGAAATACGATTTTATATGCGCCGGCCCCGGGTATATACCTCTGCATTATGAATCATTTATACTAATAGCGGGAGTTAGAATAATGACGGGAAAATCCTTATTGAATTTTATCAATTCTCCCGAGGGAGAAAAACTCTTTGTACCTCTTTACGGCAAGGATGGAATCGAGGACGCGCAGGGCCGTTACGCCGGTCTTGTTGAGGGGATGCTGAAATTCGCCGATAAGCCTGCTCAGGGGTCCGGCGGCTTCTCCAGGGACACGCCTATTCGGGACTTTCCCGAAACCGCCGGGGATCTCCGGCTCTTTACCGCCCCGGGCCGTACTGAATTGGGGGGGAATCATACGGACCACAACCAGGGGAAAGTGCTGGCCGCATCCATTCAACTGGATCAGGCCGCGGTTGCCGCCCCCCGGAAGGATGGGATCGTGGTGTTCCGCTCCGCAGGCTACCCCGATGTGGTTGTCGACCTCCGGGAGCGGCCAGGTTTCCGGCCCTTTGAGCCTGTCCCGGAGGAAAAGGGAACCACCGAAGCCCTGATTCGGGGGATCGCCGCGGAGTTTGTACGCAGGGGAACCGCTGTCCGGGGTTTCACTGCCAACGCCGCATCCGCGGTACTTCCCGGGTCGGGGCTTTCGTCTTCCGCCGCGGTGGAGGTTCTTATCGGCAAGATCTTCGACAACCTCTACGGCGAAGGAAAGCGTTCCGCCTTGGAACTGGCTCAAATAGGCCAAAAAGCGGAAAACGTCTTTTTCGGCAAACCATCGGGGCTGATGGACCAGGCTGCCTGCGCTTCCGGCGGGGCAGTGGCCATTGATTTTCAGGACCTCGACGCTCCCCGGATCGTAAACATCGCCTTCGATCCCGTTGCCGCCGGATATGCCCTGTGCATAACGGACACTAGGGGAAGTCACGCCGATCTGACGGATGATTACGCCGGTATTCCCCGGGAGATGAAGGCAGTAGCCCAATTCTTCGGGAAGACCGTACTCCGGGAACTGGACTGGGGAACGGTTCTGTCCCGGGCGGCAGAAATACGGAACATTCTGGGAGACCGGGCCTTGCTCCGTTCCCGGCATTTCTTCTGGGAAAACCAGCGGGTTGACGCCATGCTGGACGCTTTGGAAAGGACGAATTCCGCAGTGGATCCCCGGGAAAAACAGGGCGCCCTGAGCAGTTTCCTTGTTCTGGTCAACGAATCGGGGAATTCTTCCTGGGAGCTACTTCAGAACATCTTTGCCCCCCACAAGCCCCGTGAACAGGGTATAGCTTTGGCCCTGGCGCTTACCCGGGATTTCCTCGGAAAGAACGGCGCCTGCCGGGTTCATGGGGGCGGTTTTGCCGGATCCATTCAGGCGTACATCCCCCTCCAGGCCGTGTCCGCCTACCGGTCTAAAATGGAAGCTGTCTTCGGCCCCGGCGTGGTGACGGAACTCCGTATCCGTTCTGCAGGCGCGGCGGAACTGTATTTGTAGGGTACTCCCATGCAAGAAGACATCTTTCGGCTTGACGCCATTCGGGAAGCCTTTACCTACCAGAACCGCTTTGCCGGTTCCACGATGGTCTTTAAGATTGATTTTCCTGTTACCGAAACCCCGGCCTTCCCCCTTTTGATGCGGGATCTGGCCCTCCTGTCCAAGTCCTCCTTCCGGGTAGTAATCGTACCCGGCGCAAAGGAATGGATAGACGCAGTGCTCAAGGAATACGGCATTGTGTCGGAGTACGCCGGGGAAAGCAGGCTCACTACCGGCGCGGCTATTCCCTTTGTGGAAATGGCCGCTTTCCATGTGGCAACCCGTTTCATGACGGGTCTCTCCGCAGACCGGGTGAACGGGGTAATCGGCAACTTCGTCCGCGCCCGCGGCCTTGGGGTGGTAAACGGGCTGGACATGGAGCACACAGGCCGGGTGGACAAGATATTCACCGAATCTATCACCCGTGTTCTGGACCAGGGGATGATCCCCATTCTCCCCTGCATAGGCTGGAGTCCCGCGGGTAAACCCTACAATGTGCCTGGCGACGAGATCGCCCTGGCGGCTGCATCGGCTCTGGGAGCGGTAAAGCTCTTCATTGTTTCAGCCCATGCCGGTCTTAGCCGGGAAAATTACCGTATCCCCGCCGGCGTCTCTGTAGACGAGGCTGGCCGCGTCGTCAGGCTGACCCCTCAGGAAACAGAAGCGGTGCTTGCGGAAAACCGTGCGGAAAACCGCGCAGAGAACCAGGACCCGGAGGAGGGCGGCGGCCTTTACGCCGATAAACCTTTAGGGGATTTGCGCCTGGCCCTTAGAGCATCCAGGGCAGGAGTAGAGCGGATCCATCTGATAGACGGGCGGGAAAGCGGCGCCCTCCTGCGGGAACTCTTTTCCAATCTGGGGGCGGGGACTATGGTCTACCGGGACGAATACGAATCCATCAGACCCCTTAAAACTCAGGATATTCCTGATATTTTGGGGCTTATGGAACCCCTCATGCACAAGGGCGCTCTGATCAGGCGAAACAGTGAGGACATCCGGGAAAAGAAGAAAGACTACGCGGTATTTGAAATCGACGGTTCTATTCATGCCTGCGGCGCCCTCCACGATTGGGGAGAAGGCCAGGGGGAAATCGCCGCCATTGCCACGGATACCGCCTATGCGGACATGGGCCTGGGCCGGCGCATAGTCCGCTACCTTATAGACCGGGCGGTCAAGCAGGGGTTACGCCGGGTCTTTGTCCTTACCACCGGCACTCACGATTGGTTTGAAGCCCTGGGCTTTAGGGAAAGCACGGTGGAAAG
>JAISOQ010000010.1 GCA_031275515.1 Treponema sp.
TATTCATCCATCAATTCCCGGATTTCCTGTATTTTGGCGCTCTTTTTCTCCATATCCCCTCCTGGGGAAGCGTGTATCACCTTACAGGCAGCTTGGGAATTTCTATGCGTTTATCCTGACCCCCCGGGGGGTCCCGTATGGCCGAAAAAAGGCTATATAGGTTATTATAAAGATATGCCTTTTATTTTACTGCTTTCCCTGATCCTATGCGTGTCCTGTATGTCCCTTCCGGAGCCGGCAGTTCAGTTTACTGCTGATACACTGCCCAATCCAGACCCCGAAGCGCCGGATGACCTGACGCTTCCCCCCGGATTTGATGCCCTGCCGGTTTCCTCCTTTGGGGAAACCTGGGGGTACCTGATAAGCGGCCAGGAAGAGAACCTCAATCCGGGGTATCCCCTTACGGATATAGGCTATTTCGGGGCGGAGGTAGACAGTTACGGCAGGCTCGTTGATGTACCCGATCCCCGGAAAATCGACTTTTTCCCCGGACGAATCCACCTGGTTGTTGCCTGTAACAGCCGGGGTCTGACCCATTTTGTCATTGAGCATGGAAGCAGGGCCAGGAAACAGCTTGTCGCGGACCTCCTTGAAGCCGTAAAACCCTTTGATGGTTTGCAGATCGATTTTGAACTCGTACCCCGCAACGACGGAGAAGCCTTCCGTGAGTTTCTGAGGGAACTCCGGGACGGCCTTGGGGGGAAGGTCCTCTCTGCGGCCCTTCCCGCCCGGACTCACGAGCTGGAAAACGATGTGTACGACTACCGGAAGCTCCTGCCTCTGGCAGACCGCATCCTGGTCATGGCATACGATGAACATTGGTCTACCAGCGAACCCGGTCCCATCGCATCGCTGAATTGGTGCAGGTCTGTGGCGGCCTATGCCATGAAAACCCTGGGGCCGGACAAACTCATCATGGGCCTCCCCTTTTATGGCCGTACTTGGGGGGACATGAACCCTAACCGGGCCTTTTTTCATTCCGGGATAGAACGGATCAAGCGGGAAAACAACGTAGACGTTGTAAAGCGCCAAGATGATATCCCTTCTTTTACCTACAAAGTCCCCGTAACCATCACGGTTTTTTACGAAGACGAATACTCCCTGTCGGCGCGCCTGAATATGTACCAGACCATGGGGGTACGCTCCGTGGGTTTCTGGGCCCTGGGTCAGGAGACGCCCCTGGTCTGGGAACTTCTGCATCTGGATGCGCAGAAAGCAGTGCAGCCGGCGGCGCCGCTTTCCGCGCAAACAGCGCCTTCCCGCTAGGGACCTGTCACCCGGTTGCGGCCAGCCTTCTTGGCGGCATAGAGGTTCGCGTCAGCCAGGGCGATAAAGTCCTCCATGCGGGATTGCTCCTGGGGAACCAGAGAGGCCACGCCTATACTGATGGTGACTGAAGTAAAGGAGCCGCTGTTTGACAGAGATATCCTGGCCATTTCCACCTGGGCTCGAAGTTTTTCAGCCATAGCATAGGCTGTTTCCGCCGGGGTGTCGGGCAGCAAAATGCAGAATTCTTCCCCTCCAAGCCGGGCGGCTACATCCAAGGGACGCCTGGCGGTTGCAGCGAAAATCTTCGATATGGCTTGCAGCAGGACGTCTCCCTGAGGGTGCCCATAGGTATCATTGTAATTTTTGAATTTATCCACATCTATCATCATGAGGGAAATCGGCATCTTATCCCTGGCGGCCCTTTTCCATTCAAGAACAATCCGCTCGTCAAAACACCGCCGGTTAGGGATATCCGTCAAGGGGTCCGCATGGGTGAGATGCTCTATCCTTCTGATATACTGAACGATTTGTATGTGGATCTTGATCCGGGCCCTGACAATAGCGTTATTAAAGGGCTTGAAGATGTAGTCCACCGCTCCCAGGAGAAGGCCCTTTTCTTCATCCGCCTCGTTATCCAGGCCGGTGATAATGATAATGGGAATATCCTTTAGGTCAGGATCGGCCTTGAGAATTTTAAGAACGTCAAACCCGCTTATATCCGGCATGATAATATCCAGAAGGATAAGATCCGGCCGTTCCGCACCAGCCCGTTTTAACCCGCAGCAGCCCGATTTAGCGGTAAATATTACATAATCCTTGGATAAGATTCTGTGCAAAATAAGGAGGTCTGTTTTTTCATCGTCAATAACCAAAATACGGCATTTATTATCTGTTTCCATAAGTACCCTTTAAAGCATAGATTATCAAAAAGTAAAAAACCATTGTCCTGCCGAATGATATAAAGAAACAGGATACAAGTCTTGTAGAAAACCATACAAATTATAAGAATATTATCTGAACAGGTTACAAAACCGGTTATTTTGTAACCTGCTCTTATCCTTTCGGCAGGGCAAATAAACCCTCAATTATCAGGAGGGTTTTCAGGGCCTCGGTGAATTCAAAATCTTCGATTTGATCGCAGAGGATTCGCGCCTTATCCGGGTATCTAAAAAAGCGCTTCCGGATTTCCCCTGTCAGTTCGAGGCTGCCCGTGTTGTCCGATAGCAGCAGAGGATGAAGCCGCTCTATGAGAAGCAGCGCCTGCTCCCGTTCCTGGGCAGGGTCCGCCGCAGGGGCGCCATACTCCGCTTTTTCCGCCGGATGTTCCGCCGGCTCCGCCGTTGAAGGCTGGGCGTCCAGGGCGGCCATGAGGCCGGCGAACTCCCGCTTCAGGCCGGCAAGGAGTTCCGCGTTGGGGGCGGCGCTCCCGTTCACCAGAACCTTCTCCACCGACAGAGCGGCCTTCCTGAGATTGTCGGCGCCGATAAGTCCGGCGACGCTTTTCAGGGTATGGGCTATGCGGTGGGCCAGAGCATAATCCCCGGCGGCAAGGGCTTGGGTTATCTTCTCGTAATCGGCGCGGTGATCTTTCTTGAAAGCATTCACGATCTCGTCATAGAGCAGTTTGTCATCTAAAATCTTTGAGGCGGATAATGGCGGGGCAAGAACCGCACGCCCGGGAACCATTGAAGAGCCGGCTTTTTGCTTCTCCCCCTGTTCTATGATTCCGGTAATCTTATTCTGAGGGAGCCATTTGGCGAGTTTCTTGTTGAGTTCCCCCACATCTACGGGCTTGGAGATAAAATCGTTCATCCCGGCATTAAGGAACATTCCCTGGATGCCGGAAATCGCATTGGCCGTCAGGGCTATGATAGGCATAGACGCCGCCCAGGGCTTGTTCAGCTTCCGTATGCGCCTTACCGCCTCAACCCCGTCTATACCGGGCATCATGTGATCCATGAATACGATGTCATAGGACTGTTTCGCCGCCTTTTCCAGGGCTTCGGCCCCGCTTTCGGCTGTATCGGCGCGGATATTGTGAGTGGCAAGGTACGCCAGGGCCACCTTGAGGTTGATGGAGTTATCGTCCACCACCAGGATCCTGGTATCCGGGGAAGCCATAACATGGGAATGCAGGAGCCGCTGTTCTGTCTTGGCAGGATCGCCTTCTATCAGGGGAAGGAGGACGGTGAATTCCGAACCCTGCCCGTAAAGGCTGTCAAAGAAGATTTCCCCCTGCATCATATCCACCAGATGTTTCGTGATGGCAAGTCCCAGGCCCGTACCCATGATGCCCCGGTTGTTTTCCCGGTCAAACTGCTGAAAAATACCGAAAAGTTTGGGGAAATTCTCTTTTTTTATGCCTATACCCGTATCCTTCACGATGAAAGCGAGGTAGTCCCGGTCATGAAAAACACGGCGGCATACTCGAAAATCCACATACCCTTTTTGAGTGTACTTTATGGCATTGTTGAGGATGTTGGTGATGATCTGGCGGATGCGCACGTCGTCCCCATAGACTACCTGGGGCACATCGGCGCCAAAGGAATGTCTGAATTGCAGGTCTTTGATTTCGGCGGAGAAACGGCTTAGGGAACAGACGTTATCATAGAGTTCCAGGAGGTTGAAGTGTACCTGCAGGATTTCCATTTTGCCCATTTCGATTTTGGAGATGTCCAGCGCATCATTGATGAGTCGAAGCAGGGCCGAGGACATCTTGTTAATATCTTTGAAGAAACTGAGCTGCTGCTCATCCAGGTTATCAGTACGCATCAAATCGCTCATGCCGATGATGGCGTTCATAGGGGTACGAATCTCGTGGCTCATGGAAGCGAGAAATTTGCTCTTCTCCTCGGAAGCCACCTGAGCGGCTCTGGTCTGAACCTCCAACTCCCGGCTGCGGGCGTCCGCTGCCCGTATCCTTTCTTCTGTGGCTTTGATGTCCCTGAGATCCCGGATATAGATCACAACCCGGAAGGACTCCCGCCAGGCGACCCGCACAAGGGTAACTTCTGTGGGAAGCCGCTCCCCTGCGGCGGTCCGGAATATCCACTCACATTCCTTGCGCCCGGAGCGTAAGGCTTCGGCCAGGGATTGCTTGACTTTATTTCGGGCCTGGCTCTCTTCTACCTGAGCAAAGGAAAAAAATTCGTAGAAACGATCAAAAAATTCCTTTTTGGAATTTACCCCGAAGAGTTTGAGGGTTTCAAGGTTGCAGTCCAGAAGGTTCCCGTCCACATCCCAGAAGGTACAGGCCAGGGGCGTGGCGTCGAGCATCACCCTGGTACGCTCGTCTTCTTCGGCCTTGAGAAGGTCCGTCGCATCGTGGTATATCATCAGAACGCCCTCAAAGCCGCCCTCATCATCTATTAACGGGGTGCTGGTGATAGAATAGTTGCGGCTGGGCCCTTCCTCTGAAAAATCTATGATTACATTGTCGATTATTCTCGTGAGTTTCGACTTTATCCGGTTGAACCGTTCCATAGACTGCCGGCAAAAGGCCTCAGCCCCAAAGAAAGCGCAGATTTCCGTAAAATGCCGCCCTTTGAGGGATTCGAAGCAGTCCTGCCTCGCAAGGCGGAGGAAAGAAATGGAACAATATACAAGATTAGCGTCCTTATCCAGAAGAACAACCCCATCAGGGCTGCTTTCCAGCAAAAGTTTGAGGTATTTCTCCTCTTTTTCGGCCACAGCGATGTTATCCTTTTTTAGTTTATCTCCGGTATAATTCCGCGGCGCGCAAGGGTTTCGCAGGCCGGGGAATTTAGCCTCAATTCATTATAATTGAAGGTGTTTCAAAATCTCAAATTTTGAAACGCCTTCAATCTGCTAGTTAAAAAACCGCAAGTATCACTTCCTGGGCCCGTTTCTTCAAAAACGCGAATTCCATATCCGACAGCGGGGTGGGAACGCCGTCGTATTTCTCCAGGATGGAAAGGCTCAATTCCAGAAGCCGGACATCGGAGGGGCTCAGGGAGGTATGTACCGCCTGGGACAGGGTGAAGCGCAGGGCCAGATTTGCCAGTTCCATGTCATTGGAGATGGGCTTATACCAGCACCGGGGATACCCGTCAAATTCGTTCTCTTTGGCGCTTTCAGCCAGGCTTTTCACCGCAATACATCCCATATTCCGTTTAGCCGCTTCTTCCAGAGCCGCCTTTCCTACCCCGTTTTTCAGCCGGCTCACCCAATTCACCGGGAAAAGCATAGTGTCAAAATCATACTCTTGCATCAGCTTAATGGCCGCATCGTCATAATGGCTTGAAAAACCTATATATCTGATAAGGCCCTTCGTCCTGGCCATTTCCAAAGCATCCATTGCGCCATTAGGGCCAAATACCTTCTGCACTTCATCCTCCGTCATGGCGTGAAGCTGGTACACGTCTATATAATCGGTATGCAGGCTTTTAAGGGAATCATACAGATCCTTCAATGCCCCATCCTTAGTCCGCTTATTCGTCTTGCTGGCAAGGAACATCTTGTCCCTTTTCGTCTTGATGACCGAGCCCAATACCTGCTGGGCATTGCCATAAGAAGGCGCTACATCGAAGTAGTTAATACCCCGCTCTATGGCGTTTGATACAATCCAGGCGGCTTCTCTTTGAAGCGTATCCCTGATCACTATCCCGCCAAAGCTTAAAACCCCGACAGATAAGCCGGTTTTCCCTAAAATTCGTTCTTCCATACCTCAAACTCCCTATTTTTTACCTTTTTTGCTCTTACAAAGAAGTATTATCTGATAAGTATAGCGTTTACCTTGGTGATTTGCCATTTTTTGATCGATTTTTGAAAAAAAGGCAGCGCAGCTACTTGACACTTTTGGGAAGAGTCTCTATATTAATAAAATACAACGCAGGGTAGAGCAGTTGGCAGCTCGTCGGGCTCATAACCCGGAGGTCCCAGGTTCGAGTCCTGGCCCTGCTAAAGTCTAAGTCTTTATGTCATAAGGAAATATAGGCGGGTCTACCGGACAGCCGGAGTCCCTAACCAT
>JAISOQ010000028.1 GCA_031275515.1 Treponema sp.
CCTTACACATGACGGAAAGAAGCCGGCCTCCCAAGGGGAAGTATCTTTAGTATACAAGACCGTCCGGCAGCGAAAAGCCCCGTTTCTTCCAGGCTGGCCAGGATGCTTCTTTCAATATCGGAGGGGATGATAATGTCGCACAATTCCCGGGAATGGGACTCCTTGGAACTTCGTTCCTTGGAGCGGGATTCCTTGATCTGGTCCTGGGCGGCGGCGCGGTAGGAACGCATCTCAAGATGATTAAGCGTCGCCCCGCGGGCCCCGCTTGCCATTGCCGTTTTCCGGAATATTTCGACTTCCTCCTCCTCGCCGATAAAGAAAAGCCCCTTCATGCCGCCGGTTGTTTCTGTGCTGTTGCCCGAAAGATCGTCTGTCTTTGCGCCAAGCCTGCGCCAATCGCTTGACCCGCGCACTTCGTCCATAGCGGCGATGACCTGCTCCATAGTCGCGGCATGGACCCTCTTCCCCTGCCTGACCCGGAGGTTCACCACCGGCGCATGGACAAAGCTCTTGTAGAGAAAACCATGACCGGGGACATCAAAACGGGCGCGGGGAATAAGGGTCTTCTCCACGAGTTCGGCGTCGGAACGGGGAACCAGAAACCAGATGATCTCCTTTTCTACCGGAATGGTTATGCGCAAAAGTCCAAGTTTGTCCCTAAGCCCAACGCCGGAACCGAAAAACACAATCGGCACGCACAGGCCGAGTTCCAGCACTGCGGCGGCAAGGGCTTCTCCTTCGCCCCTGGAGACAGTGCAGCAGATACAGGCGTAATCTTCGGCTTGAAGCTCGTCATCGGAACCGCAGAGGGCTTCAAGTTTCGCTTCGTCGAAGTAAAGCGGCGCTCCCCTCCGAATCAGGCCGCGCTGCGCAAAGATACACCCCCGTCCGCCCATACGGAGGTCCGTCGCTTCGGCGATACGGCGCATCACGCCATGTTCAAACCTGGAGGGCACATAGAAGTGGAAAAACAGCGCCCTGCTTTCATCATGCCTCGTAACAGGACGCAGCCCTAAGAATCCTCTTTTATCAATCAGGAACATCTGCTTGGCGCGCTGAACAAAAACCTCCGGCAGCGCAAGATCGGCAAGGGTCTTATCCAGCAGATCCGTTATATTAACATCCGCAATACAAATGATCGTAGAAAAATTGTCCTGCATACAGGGGCCCCCTACTGTTTTATCGCCCGCCGGGATTTTCGTTTTTCCAGGATGCCCGACACAAGAACCGCGATAATCGGGACGACGCTTGCGGTTGCTACGATGCCGAAGGCGCCGTCCGCCCGGAGCGAATCCGCGCCCAGCCCAAGACCGACCGCTATAATAATGGGAACCGTGATGGGACCGGTGGCTATACCGGCGACATCCCAGGCAATCGAGGCGAACTCTTCCGGGGCGAAGGCCGTAAGGAACAGGGCCAGGGCGTAACTCGGCGCCAGTATCCAGGAAAGATGAATGCCCCCTGAGGGCAGCATGTTGCTGAACAGCACCCGTGCGAAACCTATAGCCATTCCAAAACCGACCCCGACTGCGGCAATCATCACGAGTTTTGAGCGTCTAAACGTGCCGATGGTCATTTCCTCCACGGTAACGGCAGTAGCCGCCAGGGCCGGCTCCGCGAATATGGCTAAAAAGCCCAGGAAAAACACAAAGACGAGTACCGCCAGGTAACCTCCCAGCCTGCCGAAATTCGAAAACACCGCGCTTTCGACGGGAATATGGGTGTAAACATCCCCCGAAAGGTATTGGGGCTCAAACTTTTGGGGTTCAGGTCCCTTTTCTCCGGGAATCCAGATGTACTGCTCCGGCCCGGATTTGCCTGGGACGGTAAAGACCGAGCTTGAATCGACGCCGCTCAGGACAACGGTCTTTTCAGTGTGAGGGGTCTCCGTGTAGGCATGGGTGAGGGCTGTCCCTGCCTGTGTACTTATGGCGGTAATGCCGCCGCTCATTCCCAGGTTAAGGGCGAACATGCCAAAGGCCGCAAAAAATATGCCCAGCAAGGCCACGTCAGGGTTACGGATACGATCCCGGGCGATAAGGCTAATGGTAATTATCAAAACCAGGGCCAGGGGCAGAACCGCGCTTACCGCGGCTTTCATGGATTCGCCCAGGGATTGAAGAGAAAATACCGAAGGCCCGCCGCCTTCATCCTTCGTATCCATATCCGCCGTTCCGGGGAAAAAAGCTTGAAAGGCATCCGGCGAAAGGTCCCCGCGGGAGACGGCGGATTCCGCCATTTTGAGAAGCTCTTCCGGGCTGCCGGCGACATAGACGGCCTTTTCCCGCTGTTCAGCCTGGGAGGAGAAGAATGTCCCTGCATCGGAGGGCGCCGGGACCCTGGGAACAAGCAGCGCCGCAAGAAAGAGGACGCCCGCCACCGGCAGGGCGGATGCAAGGGTCACCAGCCCCAGCCCCGAAGTATTCGAGCTTTTTCCGCCTGTTTTCGACACCCCCAGGCCCAGGGCAAGAATGATGGGCACCGTAACCGCGCCGGTCGCCGCCCCGCCTGCGTCCCAGGCAAGGTTCACCACCGGACGGAGCAGGGAGTTCTCGTCAAAAACAAGGCTTGCGGCAACCAGAATGGGGATGATGATAAAGACCGGCGGTTTAAACGCCCAGCCGAACATAAAGCGGCAGATGCCCAGGGCCACTGAAAGCCCTACCCCCGCCGCTATTGCGGTAACCAGCCAAGAGGTTCCCCGGTTAAGCAGGAGGTAAAGGAGCGGCGCATCCCAAGGGGGAATCACACTCCCCTGCTGTTGAAGTATCCCAATGGCAGGTTCGGCAAGAGTTGCGGTAATTCCCACGATAACAGAAAAAACCGTAATCCCCGGCACGCCGATTTTAGACGGGAGCCTCATTCCGCACTGTTCGCCCAGGGGCATGATGCCCAGGAAGAGTCCTTCCAAAAACAGGGAAAGCCCCAGAATCGCCGCGCCTACGCCGGCGGCTATCGAAACCGCATTATGCAGAGGAGACTTCAACAAAAAGAATTGCGCCCCAGCCAGGTATACGCTTACCAGAAGCACAGCCTTGAATTGAGGCCGTATCTTCACCAATGCATAAGAACCTATCATCGAGAGAATTTTATGCACAGGCAATACAATTACGCTCCGTCTGTGAGGAAAAAACAAGTCTCTCAAGTTTACCAAATCAGTCTCGCTTATTTTATGGTAATGGGTTCAGCTCCCTTCTTTCTGGCTATTTTTGCCCAGGTATCCCGCAGTCCCACGGTCTTGTTAAAGACGGGTTTTCCCTTCGAGACATCCGGGTCGCGGACAAAATATCCCAGCCGCTCAAACTGGAACCGCTCTTCTATCCCGGCGTCTGCAAGGCATGGCTCCCCGTAAGCCCCGGGGATCGCCTCCAGGGAATTGGGGTTAAGGTTGTCCAGGAAGGAACCGGGGGTCCCGTCGGGCCGGATAGCCGTTTCCATGGGCCGTTCCACGCTGAAAAGATAATCGTAGACCCGGGCTTCTATGGGGACGGCGTGAAGCGCGGAAACCCAGTGTATGGTACTCTTGACCTTGCGGTTATCCGGGGCGTTGCCGCCTTTCGTCTCCGGGTCATAGGTACAGCGTACCGCGGTGATTTCCCCGGCCTCATTCCTGTCGAATCCCCTACAGGTAACGATATAGCCATACCGGAGCCGGACGCTGTTGCCGGGAAAAAGCCGGAAGTATTTGGGAGGCGGGACCTCTTCAAAGTCCTCCCGCTCAATCCACAGTTCCCCGGAAAAGGGGATCCTGCGTATCCCCGCGGATTCATCTTCCGGGTTGTTTACCGCGTCAAGTTCTTCGGTTGTACCCCTGGGCCAGTTTTCGATGATGAGTTTGAGGGGCCGCAGAACCGCCATGACCCGGCGGGAATGTTTGTTCAGATCTTCCCTCAGGCAGTATTCCAAAAAAGCAATATCCACCATGCTGTCGGTCTTGGCGATGCCGATTTGGGAAACAAAACTCCGTATGGCCGCCGGGGTATAACCTCGCCGGCGCAGGCCCGCAATAGTGGGCATACGGGGATCATCCCACCCTGAGACATGCTTTTCCTGTACCAGCCGGAGGAGCCAGCGTTTGCTCATCACCGTATGAGTCAGGTTGAGCCGGGCGAATTCAATCTGACGGCTGGGGAAAACTTCGGCTTCGTTGATAAACCATTCGTAAAGAGGCCGGTGTATCTCGTACTCCAGGGAACAGAGGGAATGGGTAATCCCTTCCCTGGCGTCCGACAAGGGGTGCTGGAAATCGTACATGGGATAAATGCACCAAGCGTTCCCCGTGCGGTAGTGGGTCTCCCGGCGTATACGGTACATCACCGGGTCCCGCATCAGGAGGTTCGGATGGGCCATGTCGATCTTGGCCCGCAGGGTTTTCGCGCCGTCGGCAAATTCCCCCGCCCGCATACGGGCAAAAAGGTCCAGGTTTTCTTCCGCCGGGCGGTCCCGGAAGGGGCTGTTCCGTCCGGGGGGCGTTATGACAGAGCCGGCGGCGGTCTTCCTGTCTATCGAGGTTCCCCGGTACTCGCTTATCTCTTCTTCGGAAAGATCGTCCACATAGGCATGGCCTTTCTTGATGATCTTTACCGCCAAATCATAGAGGTATTCGTAATAGTCGGATGCGTAGTATTCCCGGTCTTCCCAGTCGTACCCCATCCATTTGACATCCCGTTTGATGGCCTCGACATAGGAGATATCCTCTTTTTCCGGGTTGGTGTCGTCGAAACGGAGGTTGCATTTTCCGCCGTACTTCTCCGCCATAGTAAAATCAATGTAAAAGGCCTTGCAGTGGCCTATGTGAAGCCAGCCGTTCGGCTCCGGCGGGAAGCGGGTATGTACATGATCGAAACGTCCGTTTTTCAGGTCTTCTTTGATAAATTCGCTGATGAAATCGGCGCCTCCCATCGAAGCCGCCTCCGGTTTCGTTATATCTTCATTCTCCATTCTTCCACCCCTTTACCATAGGTCCTAAAAATTAGTCAGATAACAGATCCCTATCATCAGGAGCGCTCTAAATACGTCCTTGTCAACATCCGAAACGCCAAGGGACTTACCCTTTTCCTGTGAATACAGACGCCCTATCTGCCCTCCATACCACCAGAAAAGCCCCATCTGCGTATCAATACGCAGGGTATACTCGGTAAAATCATCCTTGGAACTCTGAGCGCCAAAAAAAAGATAGGCCAGCTCCTCCAAAATACCGCTGAATTCCCTGAGGGCGGCGGAATAATCTTCCTGTTCAATGGCATTCATAAGGCCCGGAATCCGGTCCTGAAGTTTTTCTTTCCGGGCTTCGTCGGCTTTTTCGACCCATGTCTTTTGAATCAGGAGATCCAGATTGTTCTGAAAATGCCCTAAAAAGACCTGCAAATCCTTACCGCATTTCTGACCCGCAAGGAGGCGTTTATACTCAGCGCCTATTCCCAAAATATCCGCAAAGGCGACCGCCGCTTCCACCCCGGGCCCTTTCCCGGGAGGAAAAAGCCCTTCGGCAATACTCCGGTATTCTTCCGGGATGGCATTATTCACACATGGCGGACAACTATACATATAAATACCATGAAGAGAAAAGCAAAATGTGTCAATACTCGGGGCGGGGGCAGGATCCACAATAATTCCGCTAATCTCCGGCCCGCCGCCAGGATTGTCTTCTTCCTAAATGGGGACGGACTGGAACATCCCTCAGGATCAGTTCCGGCATTGGAGACCCTCTGCGGCAACACGGAGGCCCTGCCGGGGCAGACGCTTAATTCCATAAAAGCGGAAACAAGTTTGGGACAGCCTTTAGTATACCATATTATATACCATTATATTATTCTTGTCAATAAAGATAGCCGGTATAATCTGTAATACTTTTTATAAAATGTTATATTTTTTGCTTGACAAATCAAAATGTCCTATGCTTAAATATAATGTAGAAATAAACATAACGAAACAGATGGAGAAAACAAAAATGACAGACAAATATTGCGTACCCCCCCCCCCCCCCCCCCACTTTATATCCATAGCTGTCCAGAGATACGCCCCGGTCAGGACCGGTAAAACACAGCGTTTTTTAAACAGGAGAGTATTATGAACTCAAAGAAGATTGCTCTTTGCTGGAGCATATTTGCGTGCTGCGCAGGGATGGCTTTTGCCCAATCCTTTGGCAGCGTTGACAACGACAAAGCGGAAACCGAAACGGTTGTGGATGAACAAAAGGGATTTACCGCCCAGGTTGATATAGACACCAGCCTGTTCCAGGCGACGCAGACCGAATTTTCTGACGCCAAGGAACGGTTCAGGGAAGGGGAAAGCCTTCACCGCACCAATTCTTTTTTAATCGACAACTATCCCTTTGGGGGCTTTAATGTTCTCGATGATACCAATGTCAGCTTTGGATACAACGGGAACTGGTATGGGGGAAATCTTTCGCTAAACAGCGGGGGCATGGGAGGAGTCAAGGCGTGGCTGAGTTTTTTTGACGGCAAATTCAAGATCAGCGCCGGTAACGACATAGGCTACGGGTACGCCGATTCCCAGGGGGCGGACGCGGGCCTGCGGGTATACGATGACCATGTCCGCACGAGCGACGACCGTCAAAACGCAACCGTAGACAGCAGCAAAAACCCCGATAATATTACCCAGGACAAAGGCATCCTGTTTGAATTTGATCTGGACCCCTTTAAAATCGCGGCGGCTGGGGGCGGCAACATAGGGGATGTCTCCAAAAACATCGGAAGCCTCATGTCCGCCGCTAACGACGAGCCCATCTATGGGCACAGCTTCCAGTACGGAATCAATGCGGGCGGCAGGATAGGCGGCGGCCTGGCTAAGGTAAACGGGGCGTATATTCTTCAGTCCGTCAAGGATGTATCCGAATACCGGTACAACAGCACGGCGGGAAAAATTGTCGCCATATCGGCGGACGCGGAAACCTGGAACCACCTTTTCGGCCTCTACGCCAGTCTGTATCCCTGGAGGGACGACCGCCTTGGCATTACCCTGGGCTACGCCGGGGTGTTTATCAAATACCTTGAAGAATACGATGTCAATTTTACAACCGCCATGCCGCAGCTCCTCAAGCACGGCGTTAATCTTACGGCCCGGTATAAAACAGACGCGCTGACTATAAAAACCGATCATAACTACAGCTTTTGGTCGGATAAAAACTACAACATCTACAACCTGTATAAGCCTGCTGAAGATAAAATGAAAGATTACGGCCTGGAGGCCGATACCAGCGCCGTTTCCAGCATGGCGGACGTGGCCCATTCTTTTTTGTGGAACGGCATCGGCGCTTCTTACCGGTTCAGCCCGGTAATCGAAGGCAGCATCTATACCCGTAACCTGCTCCGTACCGACGAATCGCCGGAATACAAGATGACCACCATGTATTTTTCCCTGGAATTAAAGTCAACCTTCCGCCTTGGCCCCCATGTCGAAGCCTACGGCGGGCTTACCTGGCATTACACAGGCCGCACCGCC
>JAISOQ010000074.1 GCA_031275515.1 Treponema sp.
AAAACAACATGACCGTGCGGTCATGTTGTTTCTGCCTGGAGGCTCATTCGGAGTTAGGGTCCTCCGGCCCGTCTTCCACCGGCGCCGATATTTTCCGCGGCGGCGTTTGCGCCCCTGGCAATGTTTGCGCCGCCGACACCGTTTGCGCCGCTAACGCTGTTTGCGCCGTATCCGGCGGCGCTTGCACCTCTGACACCTCCTGCGCCGACGGCGGCGATTCCGCTAAAGGCGGCATTGTCTGCACTGCAGCAAGGGCCGCAAAGTTTACCCCTGCCGGACGGTTTTCGGGGAGACCGAAAAGCTTGATCCCCTCATCGGGGAAATGGGCCTTTACTGCCGCCACTGCCCGGGCTATGCCCCTGGCCTCCTCTTCGCCGCACCAGATCACCAGGGCAAAGTTTTCTTCCGGCCAGATGGCGTCCCCCATGCGGGGACCGGCGGAACCAACCCCGTATACGCCGGGGTATTTGGTGTAAAACTTGCCCACCCCTTCATGCTGCATGGCTTCCAGGATGTTTTCTTCTACCGAATGGTTCGCGATTATTTCTATACGAATCATCTTGCCGCCTCCCCGGCCTTAGCCTGTTTTCGGGACAAGCCCTCGGCGATGCGCTGCCGCCGGGCCTCGGCCTTGGCTGCCCGCTCGTCGGAGCGTTTGTTCATAATGTAATACACTGTGGGCATGAGGAAAAGAGTCATCAACGTACCAAAGGAAAGACCGCCCAGCACTGTCTTGCCTATGGGGGCTACCATTTCCGATCCCTCGCCGGGAAAGAAGGCCATAGGCACGAGACCCAGGATGGTAGTAAGAGTGCTCATCAGGATGGGCCTAAGCCGGTTTCCCGCGGCTTCAACGCAGGCGTTGTGGAGGGAAAGCCCCCGCTTCCGCAGAAGGTTGGTGTAGTCCACCAGGACTATGCCGTTATTGACGATGACCCCCACCAGCACCAGTAATCCTACCGCGGTGAGGATGTTGAACGTCTCTCCGGTAAAGAAGTAAATGGCCACAATGCCTATTAGCGAAAGAGGTATGGTAAAGATGATGATGAAAGGATCCCGGAAGGATTCAAAGAGGCTCGCCATGACGCCGAAGACCAGGAAAACAGCTACGATGATGATCAGGACAAACCGGCCCATCATCTCCATCATATCCGCATTGTCCCCGGCGTATTCGATGAGTACATCGTCTTCCGCGGGAATCTCCGAAGAAATCAGGTAACGAACCTTGTCCTCCAGCTGATTGAGCTTGGTCCCCGGAACAACCCCGGCGGTAACGTGAATGACCCGGCTCTGGTTTTCCCGGCTGATGGTCATGGGGCCGGTCCCTTCAGCATAGGAAGCGAAACTGGAAAGGGGAACCCTGCCGGACACCTGGCTGTTCACAAAGATGTGGTCCAGCGCGGGCCGGGTACTCCGGTCCGCCTCGGCAAGGATCAGCACTACGTCGTAATCGTGGCTGCCGGACTTGTAACGGGTAGCGGTAATGCCGTCCACCGCGGCCTTTATTTCGTTGCCCACCGTATAGGTGTTCAGTCCCAGGGCGTACATACGGTCCCGGTCAAGGCGGATTTCGATTTGAGGAAGCCCATCCTCAAGGTCTATCCTGGGTTCCGTCACCTCCGGCAGCCGCTCTTTGAGGAGAGCGGCGATGCGCTGTCCTATGGCCTTGCCTTTCACCAGGTCTTCGGTCCTGAGCACAATGTCTACGGGGTTGCCGCCCATCATTCCGCCCATCATTCCGCCGGAAAAACTGAAAATTACCCCGGGAAATTCGTTGAAATGGGCGCGCATTTTAGCCTTAATGGTATCGGAGCTGTCTATGCGTTCCTCGTATTTGGGAAGCTTGATGCTCAGGGAACCGGTGTTGCTGCCGCCGGAACTAAACATCCCGCCGCCTCCGCCGGCATTCAGCACGATGTCCTCATAGCCCTGGACTTCCTTCTGTACCAGGAGTTCCATCCGGTGCAGGGCAGCTTCGGTTTCAGGAAGCGGGGTCCCCAGAGGCAGCGTCGCGTTGATAACCACCGAATCCTCAGCCTGGGCCGGCATGAAGACCCAGCCGATCTGCGGAATAAGCGCCAGGCTTCCTATAAAGAGGAGCAGCACAAGGGTTATGACTATTGCCTTATGGTGCAGCACTTTATCTACGGCCCAGCGGTAGGCGTTGTCCAGGCCGTTGAAAAAGCCGCCGAAAACCCGATCTATGGGAACAAGAAAACCCCGCAGAGGTTTCTGTTTCCGGGTTACCAGGGGGAAATAGTGGCTCGAAAGAACCGGCACCAGGAAAGCCGCTACAAACAGGGAAGCCGCAAGGGAAAAGACCACCGTAAAGGCGAGGCCTGCGAAGAGTTCTCCCGCCATTTCCAGAAGGCCCTGGAACATCACCAGGGGAGCGAACACACAAATAGTAGTGAGGGTAGAGGCGACAATGGCGGTAAACATCTCGGAGGTGCCCAGCACTGCCGCGGTGGCCAGTTTGGCCCCTTTTTCCCGGTAATGGTAAATATTCTCCAGAATGACGATAGAGTTATCTACCAGCATTCCTACCCCCAGGATAAGCCCCGCCAGAGTCATAAGGTTCAGGGTAAGGCCGGCGAAGTACATCAGCATAAGGGTGATGATTATAGAGACAGGCATACTGATGCCGATAATCAGGGTCGGCTTGATTGACCGGAGGAAGATGAATAGTACCACTATCGCCAAAAGCGCCCCGGATATGGCGGAGGAACCAACCTGGTTGATGGAATTCTCAATCTGATCGGTAGTATTAAAGGTTTCGATAATCTTGATGTCCTGGGGAATTTCCTTGGCGATACGGGTAAGGCGGGCGCGCAGCTCCTTGGCGGTCTGAACAGCGTTCTTGCCGCTTTGTTTCTGGACCGACATCATAACCGTTGGCTGGCCGTTCACGAAGGCCACGCTCTGCTCGTCCCGGTACCCTTCGATCACATCCGCCAGGTCCCTCAGATACACCTGCCGGGGCAGATCCACCCCCGCCGCAGTAGCGCCCCCGCCCTTGTAGGAA
This sequence comes from Treponema sp., assembly GCA_031275515.1. Taxonomy (GTDB): domain Bacteria; phylum Spirochaetota; class Spirochaetia; order Treponematales; family Breznakiellaceae; genus JAIRLK01. Next base: position 3,026 of record JAISOQ010000074.1, read on the forward strand.
ATGACGGTGTTCCGTATCTGGTCCAGAGACGTATACTCCCCCATCGTGGTGAGTATGTAGGAAGTGCCCCCTTCAACAATGGTTCCCGCGGAAACCTGGAGATTCTGGGACGCCAGCATCTGCTGTATCTGGGTAACCGTAAGGCCGTAGGCTTCAAGCCGGGACTGGGGAATCTCCACCCGGATGATCTTTTCCCGTCCGCCGCTTACCGACGCAGTGGCCACCCCCGGAGTCTGCTCTAAACGGGGGATGATGGTGTCCTCCACAATCTCCCGCAGTTCTTCCGGGGTACGGTTTCCGGTTACCCTGAGGCTCATGATGGGCATCATTGAGGGGTCAAGCTTGAAGATGAGAGGAGTCTCCGCCCCGGAGGGGAGATAATTTCTAACCCGTTCCAAGGCGTCCCGCACGAAATTTGACGCATCCTCAAGATTCGTCCCGTAGGTAAATTCCATGAACACCATACTGGAACCTTTGGCCGATGTGGAGGTAATGGTTTCCAGGCTGGACACGCTGGAAAGGGCGGCTTCCAGGGTACGGGTTACGTTACGCTCAACCTCTTCCGGCCCCGCGCCGGTATAGCTGGTAAACACCACCAGGTACGGAGGATTGATTTCCGGAAGAAGGTCCAGGGGAAGGTTCACAAAGGCAAAGACCCCCAGCATGATGAGCAGGACGAAAATAATAAAGACCGTCGTAGGCCGCGAAACGACCGTTTTGGCAAAACTCATGGCGAACTCCTTAAAGCCCTAGGCTTCTAGTTACCGGCGCTCAAAGGCGCGGCCCGGTCGATCACGTTGACCCGGGCTCCGTCTTCCAGGAGGGTCTGACCCCGGATGATCACTTCGTCGTCCGGGTTAAGCCCCTGTTGTATCTCCAGCGCCCCGTCTATGGAAATTCCAGGAACCACTATCCGCTTCCGGGCTATCACGAACGCCGGGTCTGCGGGGTCTGTTTCCACGATGAAGACATAATTTTCCCCAAAGCGCTGCAACAAAGCGACGGAGGGGATCTTGACGATGTTGTTTTTCGTTTCAGTGATGATCCGCACTTTGGCAAACATGCCGGCTTTGAGCCTATTGCCCGTGTTGGTCACCCCAACCTTGACCTCCATAGTCCGGGATGTGGGATCTACCACCGGGGAAAGTTCGGCGATCCTGCCCTGGAAGACCTCGCCGGGGTAGGCGTCCAGGGTGATTTCGCAGGGAAGCCGCAGGGCCATCCTGGAGATGAACCGCTCGGCCACGTAAAGCCGGATTTCCAGGCCGTTGCCGGAAGCGGTATTGCCCGCGGCGATCCGGGCCAGAGGCATGCTCTGGGCTATGGTCATCCCCACCTGGGCGGGAAGGGACACAATGGTTCCCGAAACCGGCGCGGCGGCGATGCCCGGGACATAGTTCATTCCCGGACGGGAGGGGTCAACTTCTGCAATGGGGTCCCCCCGGCTGATCCGGCTCCCTATGGACACAAAGACCTTGGTGATCTTCCCCGCCACGTCGGAATAGGCGTCAACCGTAGACCCGGCGATGATGTCCCCCGAAAGGGCAAGGTAGTCCCGAATCCGGCCCTGGGCTGCGGTAGTGGTGTTCACCGCAAAAACCGGACGTTCCTGGACTGCGGGGGCTCCCCCCGGAGCGGCGGTGTTGCTATTGCCCGAGACCCGTTCCCGGATTGCGCTGATCTGCCCGCAGCCCGAAAAGAAGAGGGCCGCTGTGATCACAACTATATATAGAAAACCCATGCCCGGTCTTGCGGGCGTATGCTCGGTACTTTTCATTCGTTCTCTCCTGAATGGGCGCGTGAACTCAGAGTCCCAAAGGGGACCCCCAAGGAGTATTCAAGGTCGATAAGACTCTGTATGTAGTTGAAATTTTGTTCCGAAATCCCAATCCGGGCCTTGCGCAGTTCCAGTTCCGCGTTCTGCACCTCCAATAATTCGGTCAGGCCGGCGCGGTACGCTTCTTCAGTCAGCTTATAGGAACGTTCCGCCAGGTTCACCGTATATTCCTGGGCCTCCACCGTGGTCCGGGTCTTTTCCAGGGAAAGAAGGGTGTTGTAAATTTCAAGCTCCGTTCCCTGGACCGCCTGGGCAAGACCTATGTTGAGGCTGCGGATATTGTCATCCAGGTTCTTAATACTCTGAACACCCGAACTCCAGGGAAGAAGGCTGTGCAGTTGAAAGCTCAAGGCTAGGGTAAAGGAACCTGACTTGGTCCAGTCAGTCCCGAACCAGGAATCCTTCCAGGGATCCCCGGCTAAAGCTGAATTCAGGTTCCAGCTCAAACTCAAGTTCGGGGTATACGTCTGCTGCTTCACAGCCTTCCTGGAACTCTCCAAAACCAGAATGTTTTGCCTGAGTTCCTGAATCTCCGGCTTGTTTACCGACGCCTGACGGAGCAGCTCCGCCATGTCCAGGGGAATAAAATCAAGGCCGTCTTCTACGGGGATCAGCTCAAACCGGGTATCGTACCCCAGCCCAAGGTTCGCGGCGAACTGGGCCATCGCCAGTTTAAGGCCGTTTTCCGCCTGATCGATAGTAGGCTTCATATTTTCCATGGAAACCTGGGCCTGCAAAAGGTTCAGTTCCGGAACCAGTCCGGCCCGGTAGTTCGCCCTGGCCATGTTAACCCGCCGTTCCGCAGCCTCGTAACTTTCCTGCAGCAAGGCGATGTTTTCCTGAAGGAGGAGCATCTGGTAGTAGGATTTACGGACATCCCGTTCAAGCTGGGCCCTGGCCTTTTCATACGTCAACAGTCCGCCCTCATACTCCAACTGCAGCCGCCGCATGGCTTCAAACATGGCGAAATTGATGTTCAGGGATGTCTGAATCGAACCGGCTATATGCCACCGGGGAGTCTCGTAGGAATAGGACATGACCCCATAGACCGGCGGCGACATATTCGGTATGGGAACCGGGAGCAAGGTAGTACCGGAAGCCGCCTGGTTATCCCGGATCAGGCTTCCCCCCACGGTTACGCTGGGAATGAACACATTCCACGCCGTGTCGGAAGCCCGTTTTTTGGTTTCCACCGTAACCCGGTTTGATTCCAGGTTCAGGTTGTTTTTGACGGCCCGTTCAACCGCTTCATCCGGGGAAATCCTCAGGATGTCTGCGGCCCGGGGCGCCGCCGTCCCGGAAGTTTCCGTTCCCGGCGGCCCGTTCCTGCCCGGATTTTCCTGGGCAAAGACCTCTGCGCTCCCGGCCAGCATAACCAGCATAACCCAGAGCGCAAGAAACGGAGGTTCAGCCCTCGTTTCTTTGAACCATGATTTCCGCCCCAGGATCCCGGAGTTTCCCCCGGCAAATCCTGCGGCGCCGTGATCTGTTTGGATCATAGCGACTCCTTTCGCAGAACCGCCTCTCCGGGCGGTTCTGCAATGACGGACGAGACGTGTACTACCGAATTCGTCCGGTCATTCATAGCGATAGGCCCGCATACTGCGCGGCCATACGGCATCCTGCCGTTTACTACTAAATACAAGAATAGCTTGCTTTAGCGTCATAGATCAACGCCTTCTCTTTCAGAAACGGCGTTCGCGGAAACGTTATTTCCCTCAAATCCCCGGATACCCAGGGCGATAAACCGGTATAAAATCCTAAAACTGGAATTGTATACCCCCCCCCCCCCCCGTAAACGGGACCGGCAGGCAGGCCCCTCTCCGGTTTTCGGTTCCCCGCTGCCGCCGGGCTGTCTTTCCTCATGCCCCCACATGAGGATATTGACGATAAGGAAGAGTATCCACTGGGAGATCCGCTCCCTGGTTTCAAGGGCGTCAACTCCCGTCCGGGAATAATCCGCGCCCAGGGCTTCGATATCAATACCCTCAAACACCTGGTAGAACTGGAGAGGATCAGGATCGGGAAACTCCAGGTCCAGCTTCCGGGTCCGTATCCGGTCAAAAGCGAAAAGGATCTCCGGATGGGAACGGAGGTAATCCGCAATCGCGATAATCGTAAGGTAAAGCTGTTCCTCCGGCGCGGCTGATTGGGCTTTCCCCATATTGGCGGAAGCGAGGATCCGTTCATATTCGGTCCAGAAAAACTGCCGGATCATATCCTGCTTGTTCTTAAAATGGGCATACAGCCCGCTTTTGGACAGCCCGGACCGGCGGGCCACCATTTCCATAGAGACCTCCCAGGGCCCCGCCTCGGCAACGGCTTCCGCTACCGCCCTGTAGAGGCCGTCATCTTCGATATTCCCCGGAACAAGCCCGGCTATCCGCCCCTCAAGCTCCTGGTAATTCAGGCGGTCAACCCGGTCTTTATTAAACCCCAGACCGTTCAGAATTTTTTCTTCCATCGAAACAATCGTCTCTGAAACAACCGCATTTGAAACAGTTGTTTCTTCCATATTTCTAATACCCCTCTCCGGATCGGCATTAAGCCGGTACTTATGAAAGAAACCCACCCAAAACATCAAGGTTACGATGACAAGATGCATCAGGGAAGGATGCGGAGCGTCTCCCCCCATGCCGGGACAATAGGGATAATTGGAAAAATGCAGCTTCCCCATATCCACACCCCGCTTGGCCAGTTCCTCCGCCATAGCCGTATGGTTCCGTCCGCCATAGACCCGGAGGATGGAAAAGATAAAGGCGTTCATGTTGAGGCAATAATACCGGGCGACAGCCTTTCCCAGGATCAAGAGGCCCTCCGCGGGATCATCCGCCGCCGCGGCCTTATCATAATCAGCCTTGATAAAAGCCGCGCAATCGTCAAAAAACCATTCAAACATACCATCCAGCAAAGCCTGCTTATGGGGAAAGTGCCGGTACAGGGCGGGCTTGGTAACTCCCAGGTCCCTGGCAAGCTGAGTCAAACTGGTGCTCTGGTACAACTCCCGGCCCCATACCCGGAAAGCCGCGGTAATAATATCTGCCTTTGTCATGAAGTCTTACCTTGACCGTTCGTACATCCGGCGTACTACAGCGCCTGACCCATAGAGCCTGACAGGAAGGGTCAGCTCGAAGCGTCAAGTTGCCGAACGGTCGTTAACATATACCATAACAAAAATGAGAAAAGAAAAGCAACATCAAAAAGGAAAAAATCTTAAAAAAGAGGCTTTCCAAAACTTCAGTTTTGGGACAGGCTCTAAAGAGACGGAATTCTCTGAAAACCCTTTTAGACGGATTCCTGGCAGGGCGTTTCGTGGCCGCTATATCCGCCTGCCGGAGCTTCCCGAAACAGCAGGGAAATGTAAAAATTAATGCGCCGCTCCCACAACGAAGTTAGCGGGGAAACTTCATTCCCGGCGGGAGCGGGCAAATTGGAGGATACGCGAATGAACGTTTTTATTGTCTACGCCCACCCCAGCGAGGATTCATTTACCCGCCGGGTACGGGACCGTTTTATCGCAGGGCTGGAAAGCGCGGGCCACCGCCACACCGTCTCCGACCTTTACCGGATGAATTTCCGGACCGATATGAGCGAAGAAGAGTACCTCCGCGAGGCCTGCTACCGGCTTGAGGCCCCGGTCCCGGAGGATGTGCGGCTTGAGCAGGAAAAGATAAACCGCAGCGACGGCATAGTCTTTATCTATCCCGTCTTCTGGTCCGATGTTCCCGCCAAACTTAAAGGCTGGTTTGACCGGGTGTGGACCTACGGTTTTGCCTACGGCCTTCAAAAGGACGGACGCCGGTCCATGAAACAGCTTGAAAAGGGGCTTGTCATCTGTTCCGCAGGGAACACGATGGACTACTTTCGGGAAACGGGGATTCTTAAAAGCATGGAACGAACCATGCTGGATGATCGGCTCTACGACCGGGTAAAAACCAAGGAACTGGTTATTCTGGAGGCCACAAGCCGGGAAAATTCCAGCCGGGAGGAGAACTGGGACAGCCGCCTGGATCGGGTCTTTTCCCTGGCGGTGAAGTTCTTTGAATAATTTTCCTCGAAGTTTTTCCTCTCCCCGGGGCCGAATGTGCGCCGGACGGTAATACGCGAAAAGACAATGACCGTCCTCCGCCGGGCCCGGCGAAATTTGTAATGTATAAAACATGGCCGGGCGGGCTTTCGTCCACCCGGTTATACATTACAGGTTGTCCCTGAAAAAATCATTCGCTGCTTTTATTGCGGCTGCTTCGTCAGAACCATTGGCGGTGATTTTAGTAATATCGCCCTTTAAGGGGCGAAGCTTCATTACGCCAAAAAAAATCTTTGCCGTTCCCGCTTTGCCCTCCCCGTGAAACGGTAATATCACTGGAAAAGGGCTGCATTTTCGCGTTAAACATCGTCACCGTTCCGGCGTGCAGCCATATTGGATCGGTAATCCTGATGGATAGTTCCTTCATTTCGTTCCCCCTGGAGCATTTGTTTCAAAAAGACATACGCCGTATTGATTGCCGTTTCCTCGTCAACGCCGGCGGCTTGAACCGTTATTGTTTCATTCCGCCGGATCTGCATATTCAATAGGCCGTAAATATTTTTGCCATTACAGGCATCATTTCCCCGTGTAATGGTAATGTTGCTGGAAAACTGCTGCATTTTCCCGGTAAACAAAAGAGCCCGCCTCGGATTAAAACCTATATGCTCTTTAATCGTATATGCTATTTCCTTCATTGCTACCCTCTTTGTCTTTTAACGGCATGACCCTTTGCCGGTAAATACGGTCCAGCAAAAAAGCGCCGGCTGCCGCAGAACCACATTCGGCAATAACAAATGCCCACCACACCGCTTGCAGGGCGAACAATTTTGAAAATAAATACAATAGCGGCAATAAAAGAATAATCACCCGCATAAGGGTAATGATCAGACTGTAAAAACCGTTTCCCAAGGCCTGATAAATTCCCTGGCCTATAAGGGTAAAGGCCACCAAAATATAGCTCAGGCAAATTATCCGCATAGCCGGTATTCCAACCGCCATAAGTTCCGGTGAAGCGTCAAACAACGCTGCCAGCGGAGCCGCAAATAGCTGTATCAACAGCGTTCCAATAAGCATGATACAAAAGGCGTAGAGCATACCGTATTTTATGGTACTGTCAATACGCTTTTTGTTTTTTGCGCCGTAATTGAAGGCCGTAATTGCGATTACCCCGTTATTGAGTCCAAAGGCGGGCATAAATATAAAGTTCTGAACTTTAATGTAAATGCCAAAGGCGGCAACCGCCGTTGAGGAAATGCGTATCAAAATAAAATTCACGCCGAAAGCCATCAGCGAATTAAGCGACTGATTGATTATGGCAGGTGCGCCAACATGGTAAATCTCCCCAATCATTTTTCTGTCCGGCCTGAAACTCTTGAAATGGAAATGTATTTCCCTGTTTTTTGTCAGGTTAAAAAAGACGGCGATAGCCAGCGCGATGATTTGTCCGGCAACGGTGGCGATTGCGGCCCCTTTTACTCCCATTGCGGGAAACCCGAACAAGCCGAAAATAAGAATCGGGTCAAAGACAATGTTGAAACCCGCGCCGACAAACTGAGAGACCATGGAAAG
>JAISOQ010000132.1 GCA_031275515.1 Treponema sp.
GTTGAGTATACCGTCCACATCGTGTCCGCCCATCGGACGCCGGAATTGCTGGACGAGACCCTTAAAAAGCTGGAAGCCGACGGAACGGAGGTGATCATCGCCGGAGCGGGGCTTGCCGCCCACCTTCCCGGAGTCATTGCCGGCAAGACCCTTATCCCGGTGATTGGGGTGCCTGTTTGTTCCGGGGGACTTGGCGGCCTGGACGCCCTTCTCTCCATCGTACAGATGCCCAAGCCCATACCGGTGGCCGCCGTGGGGGTGGACAACGGGGCCAACGCAGCCTATCTTGCCTGCCAAATGCTTTCTATCAAATACGATGAACTAAAAAAACGGCTTGCCGCTTTCAGAGCTAAAATGAAGGCGGATTTCGCACAGGCTAATTCATCCCTGGATATGGATGAATTAGCCTAGGATAAGCCGCCCCCTGGCATGACTTGGGCGGCGGCATAATACGTGCAAGTAAGGAAGGAAAGGATGACCAATTACCAACAGGGGGACCTGCTTTATGAAGGTAAAGCAAAAAAGGTTTTTGCCTGCGGGGAGGACTTGGTGATCATCCATTATAAGGATGACGCTACGGCTTTTAACGGGGAAAAAAAGGGACAAATCGAAGACAAGGGGATTTTGAACAACAGGATCGCCTCGGGGCTTTTTGAACTTTTAGAAAAGTCAGGGGTGCCCACCCACTTCGTGGAGCGGATTTCTGACCGGGAAATGGTTTGCAGGAAGGTGAAGATCATCCCCCTGGAAGTGATCGTCCGAAATGTCATAGCAGGTTCTATGGCAAAACGGCTGGGCCTAAAAGAGGGGACGGAACTCAAAACCACGGTGTTCGAACTTTGCTACAAGGACGATGCCCTGGGAGACCCGCTGATCAACGACCATCATGCAGTGGCCATAGGCGCGTCTACCTTCGACGAACTGCGGGAGATATTCAACCTGACCGCCCGGATAAACGGGACGCTTTCGGCCTTCTTCCATGAACGGGGCGTCAGGCTCATTGACTTCAAACTTGAATTCGGCAGAACGTCCCAGGGCCGCCTGATACTGGCCGATGAGATTTCGCCGGATACCTGCCGTTTCTGGGACGAGCAGACGGGTGAAAAGCTCGATAAAGACCGGTTCCGCCGGGACTTGGGAAATGTAAAGGAAGCCTATATCGAAATTCTGAACCGGCTCAACGGCAAATAACCTATGGATGACTTACAGCAGACAGGGCGTCTTGACGACGAAGATAAGTTGTCTGAAGAATGCGGGGTTTTCGGCGTCTTTTCCGGGGACCCGGAAAAGGACATGGCGCCTCTGGTGTATTACGGGCTTTTTTCCTTACAGCACAGGGGGCAGGAGAGCGCGGGCATCGCGGCGATCAAGGACAAAACCATCGAATGTAAGAAGGGGATGGGCCTTGTGGGGGAGGTGTTCAGTCCGGAGATCATCGCGGGGATAAAGGGGTCTGCGGCCATAGGCCATGTACGGTATTCTACCTGCGGTTCCAGCGTCATTGAGAACGCCCAGCCTTTTGTAAGCCGCTTTAAGCTGGGGTCCATAGCGGTGGCCCATAACGGCAACCTCACCAACGCCGATGTTGTCCGGGAACTCCTGGAGGATGCGGGGATAGGTTTTACGTCCTCAAGCGACAGCGAAGTGATCGTCAACCTCATTGCCAAGAATTACCGGAAGGGCCTGGAGAGGGCCTTAACGGATACCATCAAATTCATCAAGGGTTCTTACGCCCTGGTGGTCCTTTCAGGCGACGCCCTGGTGGGCGCACGGGACCCCAACGGCATCAGGCCCCTCTGCCTGGGCAAGGCGGCGGACTGCTGGATTTTGGCAAGCGAGTCCTGCGCCATTGACGCGGCAGGCGGAGAGCTTGTCCGGGACATAGAGCCGGGAGAAATGGTCATCATTAACCGGGACGGGGTTTTTTCCTTTTTATACAGTGAAAAAACCAGGCGGGCCTCCTGTTCCTTTGAGTACGTCTACTTCGCCCGGCCTGATACCCGCATCGACGGAGTGGATGTCTACGGCTCCCGGCTCAGGGCGGGGGAAATCCTTGCCCGGGAATCGGCGGTGGAAGCGGACCTGGTGATAGGCGGCCCGGACTCGGGGATACCGGCGGCCATAGGGTATGGCCGGGCCACGGGGACCCCTTTTGGCCTGGGGATAGTCAAAAGTAAATATGTGGGCCGCACCTTCATCTCCCCGAACCAGGAGATGCGGGAGAAGGCGGTCTCGGTAAAGCACAACGTGATCCGAAGCGAAGTGGAAGGAAAGCGGGTGGTGGTTATCGACGACTCTATAGTCCGGGGAACAACAAGCCGGCGTTTGGTCTCTATCCTGCGGAAGGCCGGGGCGCGGGAGGTCCACTTCCGGGTCTGTTCCCCGCCGGTCCGCTTTCCCTGTTACTTCGGCATAGACACCCCTCACCGCAGGGATCTGATCAGCAATGGCAACAGCGTTTCCGAGCTTTGCGCTTCCCTGGGCGCGGACAGCCTGGCCTTCATTTCGGTAGAGGGCCTTCTTGAAGCGTTGGACGGAGAGAAGCGGTACGCCCCGGAAGGTCAATCGTCCGCTCATGCCAAAAAACCCGCCGGAACGCAGCCGGACGGGTCCCTTCTGCCTGGGCTGCTTTACCGGGGAGTATCCGATTCCGGTCCACGGAGAAACCAGCTAAGGGCCCCGGCATACGGGATTCAAAGCATCGTCAGGGTTTTTGCCGCTGCACATACCGGTGAATCCGGCGGGTAAGATACGCTCACGCTAATTCAAGGGTTACCACCGACTTGGCA
>JAISOQ010000191.1 GCA_031275515.1 Treponema sp.
TTGGTATTGAGGGCTAATCTGGGTTTGCAGATACTTGAAGATTACGAGAACATAGCGAAACGTCTTGAATGTGAAAAACGAAAGCGGGGAATACGGTACCAGATGTGCAATACTTGTTAGATTAGTGCATATGCCCCCCCAGGAATCCATAGCGCCTGAAATCGGGTATAGTATAACCCAGGGGATGTGGTAAGCGTAAAAGTGGCCATAGGAGACCCTGGCAGATCCTTGAATTCTGACAATGTACCGTACTTGGTGGATACCTACGAGGTAGTATTCAAACAGGGGGGCGAATTACTACCGGGGTACGGGGACCGCCGCTGACGGGTATATAAGCGTAGCTGTCCCTGTAAGCCCGTCGGCTTATGAGGTATTACTCTTGGCGGGGTATAAGAATATCCTCTTGGGAGCCGCTTATAAGCCTACAACTGCTAATCCTCCTGTAAAAATTGAGGCCAATAAAGCGAATGTGATTTCACTAGAACTTACGTCGATCTCGCCGCAGTGGACCGGGGATAATGACACCAACGATGCTTTCAAATTTAGTGCGGCCATAGATGCGGTTGGTACGGCCGAAGGTATAGACGAGACCGGTGATGTCACGGTAACCAAAACCCCTCGGCTTGTTACCCTGGCGCCAGGTGCAGTCCCTGCCAATAGCGATACATTTACGGTAACGTTTAAAACTGCGGCATTGGGGCCATTACTGACGGCAGCAGGAGGATCCTCGCTGACTGTTGAGGATTTTAACGTGGTTATGTGGGGCGCTTATGTAACGGATAATGTCACTACCGTCCCAAATTTGTGGACCATCAGGAATGGACTTACCATCGCACAGGATACTGGGGTTACGGGTATTGGGGGTCTCTTCCCAGTCAAGATCGGCGAGGGTACTAGCACAGAAAACAAAATCGGTGACGTTGTTATATTAGTTCAATAACCTTTTCCCCGTAAGGCTCCGGGCAGGCTTCGCAGGGTCAAGCCCTGCGGAGTTCCCGGAGCCATGCAGTCTGTAAGGAGGAGCCGTATTGGAATTTCTGCAAAAAACAGGGGTTCTCATCATTCCGGCCCTGTCCCTTATGGACTGCGCGGAGGCGGACAGTCGCCCCCCTCATGCCTTAAGACCCTGCCCGTAATCCCAACAGCCTCTTGATATAATCTGCGTTCGACAAAATCTAAAAGCCCGCGAATTAACGCCGATCTCCACGAATCATTCGGATTAATCCGCGTTAATTCGTCTAATTCGCGGACAAAAATCCTTGACTGAAATATATTTCAGTGCTATGATGAAATAAATTACATTGTTCCGATGTGATTCATTATGCGTTCAACGAGGATTTTTATGAAAGTCATACAAACAGAGGCGGCGCCGGCTGCCATCGGGCCGTATTCACAGGGAATTATTACGGGAAATTTAGTGTTCACCTCCGGGCAGATACCGCTTTCTGCGGAAACCGGGGAAGTGTCCGGCGCGGACATAGCGGAGCAGACCGAACAGGTTATCAAAAATCTCAAAGCGGTGCTTGAAGCCGCGGGGAGTTCTCTTGAGAATGTGGTAAAGACAACCTGTTTCCTGGCGGACATGGGAGATTTCGCGGCCTTTAACGAAGTTTACGCAAAGCATTTTACCGGAAAGCCCGCCAGATCGACCGTAGCGGTAAAGCAACTTCCCCGGAATGTGCTGGTGGAAATTGAAGCCCTGGCGGAACTGCCGGTGATCCGGTAATTTTCATATACGTGAACTTGTGAGATCGTGAGATCGATGAAATCTAAAGGTTCCGTCGATCTCACGCAAACTCACGCAAAATATAAAGCAAGGAGCGTAGGATGATCGATTTTAATGCAATTAAAAAAGCGGCGGAAGGGTATGAAAAGGATATGACCCAATTCCTGCGGGATGTTGTGCGTCTTCCCGGCGAGAGCTGCGGGGAAAAAGAAACCGCGGCCCGTATTGTTGAGGAGATGAAAAAAGCCGGGTTTGACGAAGCGGGCATAGACCGGATGGGCAACGTCATCGGTTACATGGGGACAGGGAAAACTCTCATCGCCTATGACGGACACATAGATACCGTCGGTATCGGGAACCGGGCCAACTGGAACTTTGATCCCTACGAGGGCTACGAGAACGAAACCGAAATAGGCGGGCGGGGAACGTCGGATCAGCTGGGCGGTCCGGTGGCGGCGGTCTATGGCGCGAAGATCATGAAGGACCTGGGCCTCCTTAACGACAAATACCGGGTCATGGTTACCGGGACCGTGCAGGAAGAAGACTGCGACGGCCTCTGCTGGGAATACATCATCAAGGAAGAAGGCATCAGGCCCGAATTCGTGGTGATCACAGAACCCACCAACGGCAACATCTACCGGGGCCAGCGGGGACGCATGGAGATCCGGGTGGAAGTGCAGGGGGTTTCCTGCCACGGCTCCGCTCCCGAACGGGGGGACAACGCCATCTATAAAATGGGAGAAATTCTTGGGGAAGTAAAAGAGCTTAACGCCCGCCTCAAGGACGATCCCTTCCTTGGCAAGGGAACTTTGGCGGTTTCCCAGATTTATTTCAGTTCCCCTTCCCGGTGCGCGGTGGCGGATATGTGCGCCATATCCATAGACCGGCGTCTTACCTGGGGGGAAACCTATCAGAGCGCCCTGGAAGAAATTCGCGCCCTGCCGCTGGTAAAAAAATACGCCGCTCAAGTATCCATGTATAAATATGACCGGCCCAGTTATACCGGCGTGGTCTACCCCATAGACTGTTACTTTCCCACCTGGGTCATCCCCGAAGACGCTCCGGCCACGAAGGCTATGGTAAAAGCCTACGAAGGCATGTACGGCAAACCCAAAGTTGACAAGTGGACCTTCTCCACCAACGGCGTCACCATTATGGGCCGGAACAACATCCCCTGTATAGGTTTTGGTCCGGGCAAGGAAGAAGAAGCCCACGCGCCGAACGAGAAAACCTGGAAGGCGGACCTTGTGCGCTGCGCTGCGGTCTACGCCGCCCTGCCGTCGATTTACACGGCAGGCGAATAAAAGACCCGGCGGCATTGAGAAACGCGAAAGTCTGTCCCAAACCTTCAGTTGTGGGACAGACTCAGAAATTTGTTGTTTAACATCTATCGTTTTATGTTTTAAGGAGAAGCAGGTGGCGTATATCAATCAATACACATCGAAACTGGATGCCCTGAATTTCAAGGGCATGTATGGCGGGGATTTTTTTCTGACCTGGGAAAAATCCATAGATGAGATTCTTTCTGTGTTTACTGTCGCCGACGCCCTCAGGTGGCTGCGGGAGAACAATATTTCTACCCGCATCTTCGATTCCGGACTGGGAATATCCCTTTTCCGGGACAATTCCACCCGGACCCGGTTCAGCTTTGGTTCGGCCTGTAACCTGCTGGGGCTGGAAGTGCAGGACCTTGACGAGGGCAAGTCCCAGATAGCCCACGGCGAAACAGTGCGGGAGACCGCGAACATGATTTCCTTTATGGCCGATGTCATTGGCATCAGGGATGATATGTACATCGGTAAAGGCAACGCCTACATGCGGGAAGTCTCCAAAGCGGTTCGGGAAGGCCATGTAGACGGGAACCTGGAACAATGCCCCACGCTGGTAAACCTCCAGTGCGACATCGATCATCCGACGCAGACTATGGCGGACATGAACCACATCGTTCATTACTTTGGAGGCATAGACAAGCTCAAGGGAAAAAAAGTGGCTATGACCTGGGCCTATTCTCCTTCTTACGGGAAACCCCTTTCGGTTCCCCAGGGGGTTATCGGCCTTATGACCCGGTTCGGAATGGAAGTGCATCTGGCCCACCCGGAAGGCTACGAGGTGATGCCGGAGGTAGAAGAAACGGCGCGGAGAAATGCGGCGTTGAGCGACGGTAAATTCACCAAATCCAACTCTATGGAAGAAGCCTTTAAAGATGCGGACATTGTATACCCCAAGAGCTGGGCGCCTTTTGCGGCTATGGAGAAGCGGACAGATCTCTATGGAAAGGGCGATCTTGAGGGCATAAAGGCGCTGGAGAAAGAACTCCTTGCCCAGAACGGGAAGTTTAAGAGCTGGGAATGTACGGAAGAACTGATGAAGTCCACAAAGGACGGCGGCGCGCTGTACCTTCACTGCCTCCCCGCCGATATTTCCGGGATAAGCTGCAAGGAAGGCGAAGTGGCGGCGACGGTATTTGACCGATACCGGGTTCCCCTCTATAAGCAGGCCAGCCACAAACCCTACGTCATCGCCGCCATGATCTTCCTCTCCAAGATCAAGTGTCCCCAGGAAACCCTGGCGAACCTGGCTGCCCGGAATGTCCCGCGGCTGTTCCGTTAGGCCGTAATACCATGAAAAAGCGGATTGTGATAGCCTTGGGCGGCAACGCCCTGGGCAGCACGCTGAAAGAACAGATGGACGCCGCCCGGATAACGGCCAAGGCCATTGTGGATTTGGCTGAAGCGGGTCACGACATCGCCATAGTGCATGGCAACGGCCCCCAGGTGGGCATGATAGAGACGGCCTTTGAAACCGCCGCCAAAGCGGACCGGCATTTCCCCGTACTGCCCATGTCGGTTTGTGTGGCCCTGAGCCAGGGGTACATAGGCTACGATTTGCAGAATACCCTGCGGAAAGAGTTGGACGAACGGGGAATGAATAAACCTGTGGCTACTATCATCACCCAGGTTGAAGTCGATCCCCATGACAAGGCGTTTGAAAATCCCACCAAGCCTATAGGCGGCTTCATGACCGAAGCGGAAGCCCAAATCATGAAGGCCAAAGGCGTGGCGGTCATGGAAGACGCAGGCCGGGGCTGGCGGCAGGTTGTGGCTTCTCCCATGCCGGTGAAAATCCTGGAGGCCGGGACCGTTACGGCCCTGCTGGAAGCGGGACAGATCCCCATCGCCTGCGGCGGCGGCGGCATCCCTGTCGCCAGGAGAGACGGCCAGTACCGGGGAATGGGGGCGGTGATAGACAAGGATTTTACCGCCGCCAAACTCGCCGAAAGCATAGGCGCGGATATGCTTATCATCCTGACTGCGGTAGAAAAGGTGGCGATCAATTTCGGCAGACCGGATCAGCAATGGCTCGACACCCTTACCGTAGCGGAAGCGGAAAGCTACATTGGGGAGAACCAATTTGCAAAGGGTTCCATGCTTCCCAAGGTGCAGGCCGCAGTCAGCTTTGTCCGGTCAGCCTCCGGCGGCGGCGCAGGTGAGCCGGGCGCACTGATTACCCTGCTTGCCAGAGCGCGGGACGGCATTGAAGGCAGAACCGGTACCAGAATAATCAGAACCAGAACAGATCAAAAAGCGGAGGCAGTAAGAGAATAGCGGCGTACCATGCTGTTATCCCGGCTTTCCGCCGGGATAACAATCTCGAAAAAATCGTTAAGAAGAGAGATTTCCCCAAAACTGAAGTTTTGGGAAAGTAACCTTAAAATTCGTAATTTTGCAAGGCTGAAAGCCTGAAAAATTACAAGAATCTGTCCCAAAACCGTGCGCGTTAGCGTACAGTCAATTAGTTTTGGGAAAGGCTCAAGAGAGGAAATCTATGAGTGAGATAATGAGGCCCATTCCCTTTCCGGACTTGATAGACCGGATCAAAGGGGAGTACAAAAATCACGGTTCGGTGTTCGGTATTAGAAAAGAAAAATTTTATCATCCCCCCGGAGAGTATGGCCCGGGGGCTGCCACGAGTCCTATTACGCTTTTCGGATCCCGTATTAGTTCTCCTATAGGTCCGGCTGCGGGTCCCAACTCCCAGCTTGCCCAGAACATCCTGGCCTCTTATCTTGCCGGTTCCCGCTTTGTGGAACTCAAGACCGTGCAGGTCATGGACGGCGAAGAACTGCGGAAAGCAGTGCCTCGTCCCTGCATCAACGCCCTTGATGAAGGGTACAACGTGGAGTGGTCCACAGAGCTGACCGTGGCGGAAGCCCTGGAAGAATACATTAAAGCCTGGTTCCTCTGCCATCTGGCGGCGAAAGAATTCGGCATTGCGGAAACAACGCCCTTTACCGGGGACTGCATCTTTAATATGAGCGTCGGCTACAGTCTTGAGGGGATCCGGTCCCCCAAGATCGATTCTTATATAGAAGGAATGAAGAACGCCCGGGACACCCTCATGTGGAAAAGCTGTTACCGGTATTTGCAGGATCGCCTGGACGATTTTGAACACTTTACCCGGCAGGACCTTGAGGCGATCCCCCCGGTGATTTCCGCCGGAGTAACCCTTTCAACCCTGCATGGCTGTCCACGGGAAGAAATCGAAAAGATTGCCGCCTATCTTATCACCGAAAAGAAACTACATACCTACATTAAATGCAATCCAACCCTGCTGGGCTATGACGCCGCCCGCTCCCTTCTGGACAAGGCAGGGTACGGGTATATTTCCTTTGACGATCATCATTTTAAGAATGACCTTCAATTCGGCGATGCGGTAGAAATGCTGGGCCGGCTCATGAAGCTGGCAAAGGAAAAGGGGCTTTCTTTCGGCGTAAAGCTGACCAACACGTTCCCGGTGGAGATCAAGCGGAATGAGCTTCCCGGCGGCGAAATGTATATGTCGGGCCGGTCTCTTTTTTACCTGTCGATCAATGCGGCAAAGAAATTGTCCAACGCCTTTAAGGGGGAACTGCCTATTTCCTATTCGGGAGGAGCGGACTTTTTCAACCTCAGGGACATCCTGGAAACCGGCATCAGGCCGGTGACGGTTGCTACAACCATCCTCAAGCCCGGCGGTTATGAACGGCTCACCCAGCTTGCGGAACTATCCGAAAAGGTCCTGGCCCAAGACAGTAAAACTGCCGGCGGCAGTACATCCGGGGCGGTCATCAATGTAAGCGCCCTCAATGCCCTGGCGGATGGAGCGGCCGAACGTAAGCGGTACTGCAAAGAATACCGCCATACGGGGCTACGTAAAACCGCCGGCGAACTTCCCCTCTTTGACTGCGCCAAAGCGCCCTGTGTTGACGGCGGCTGTCCTATTCATCAGCGTATTCCCGAATACCTTGCGGCAGCGGCGGCGGGAAATTACCGCGAGGCTTTTAGCATCATTGCTGCGGACAACACCGCCCCGTCTATCACCGGGACCATCTGCGATCATCAGTGTCAGAATAAGTGTACCCGTGTTGATTACGAGGATCCTTTGGAGATCAGACAGGTGAAACTCATTGCCGCGGATCATGCCCAGGAAGCATACACCCTTTCGCTTACCGCGCCGCCTGTGAGGACGGATAAGACAGCGGCGGTTATAGGCGCAGGGCCTGCGGGAATAGCTGCGGCAGTGTTCCTCCGCAGAAACGGGGTCCCGGTTACGGTATACGAGACCCGTGACCGGCCCTACGGCATTGTGCAGTATGTGATCCCCGCCTTTAGGATTTCCGACGACGCTGTTTACCGGGATTTTCAGCTTGCGGAAAAATTGGGGGTGGCATTCAAATTTAATGTTCCCCGGGATTATTCGATTGCCGCTTTACGGCAAAACCACGAGTACATTGTGATTGCCAGCGGCGCATGGAAAGAAGGCGCTTCCCCGGTAAAACAGGGACAGGAGCAGGTCATTGACGCCTTGAAATTCCTTGAGGATTCCAAACGCTCAGGCTGTACGCTGGACCTGGGCAGACGGGTTGCGGTCATAGGCGGCGGCGATGTCGCTATGGACTGCGCCAGGGCAGCGAAGCGGAACAAAGGCGTTGAGTCAGTAACCATCGTGTACCGGAGGACCAGGGAATTCATGCCCGCCCAATACGAAGAACTGGAATCGGCCCTGAGCGACGGCGTTGAGATGATAGAACTTCTGGCGCCGGAATCTTTTGCCGGCGGCGTCCTTACCTGCGAAAAGATGCGCCTGGGGGATTACGATGCTTCGGGCAGACGGGGCATAGTTGGTTCCGGCGAAAGGCAGGCCCTGTCCTTTGACACGGTGATAGGCGCGGTGGGCGCACGGGTGGATACGGCCCTCTTTGTTAAAAACGGCGTCGCCCTGAATGACAAGGGATACCCCCAGGTCAATGCTGCCTGTGAATGTTCCCTGCCCGGCGTCTACATCGCGGGGGACTGCAAGGCAGGAGCCGCCACAGTGGTAAAGGCCATCGCCGACGGCAAGGCCGCCGCCGCGGACATACTTCGCAGGCTCGATCTTTCCGCCGACTTTACCGCCGAACCCAAAGGGCTTTCCTGCGCCGCTTTTTCCGGGGCGTCTTTCCCTGACCTTTACTTTAAAAAGGGCATCATCGTCGAAGCGAAAAAGGACAGCGCCGACGGTTACCGCTGTCTTTCCTGCAATACCCTCTGCGAGGTATGCGTTGATGTCTGTCCCAACCGGGCCAATGTGATGGTAGAGATTGACAGTAATACTACGCCCTTTGGCGGAGGAACTCATCAGATCGTCCACGTAGACAGGATGTGCAACGAATGCGGCAACTGCGCGACTTTCTGCCCCCATGCAGGCAGGCCTTACCAGGACAAGTTTACGATTTTCTGCGCCCTTGAAGATTTCGAGGACAGCGGGAATCCTGGTTTTCTGATCTCAGGGACCGATACGTTCAAACTCCGGTTAAAAGATAAGACCGTGATAGACTGCCGCCGGGGAGATGCGGACATTCCCGCTGAATACGCCGGCATGATCGATATAATCGAGAGGAAGTATGCGTATCTGACGACGCAGCATGAATTCTGCGGTTGAAAATTACAGCGCCGCGGGGATTTGTATGCCCCGCGGTTATTCATTCAAGAGGGAGAAGATGTCATGTTGTTAATTGGGAACGGAAAAATCATCACCAGGGACAGGGATTGTCCTGTTATCGAAAATGGCGCAGTGGCAATAGACGGCTGCCTGATCGCGGAGATCGGTGAAACCGCCGCTCTCAGGGCCAGGCACCCGGACGCCGAATACCTGGACGCCCGGGGCAGGCTCGTGATGCCGGGGTTCATCAACGCCCACATGCATTACTACTCCACCTTTGCCCGGGGGCTTAACCTGGGGGGCAAACCCGCCACGACGTTTGGCGAGATACTCTCCGGTCTCTGGTGGCGGCTTGATAAACAGCTTACCTTGGAAGATGTGTACTATAGCTGCGTGGGTCCCATGATCGACGGAATACGTTCCGGGGTTACATCGGTCATCGATCACCATGCAAGTCCTTGTGCGGTGGAAGGGAGCCTTTTCAAGATCGCCGAGGCTGCGAAACTTTTCGGCATCAGGAGCAATCTTTGTTACGAAACCTCTGACCGCGACGGAGAGGAGATCGCCGCCGCGGGGATACGGGAAAACGCCGAATTCGCCAAATACTACAATGAGCGGAACGATGACATGATTAAATCTCTTTTTGGTATGCACGCCCAGATGACCATTGGTGAAAAAACATTGAACCGGTGCATTGAAGCCGCCGCAGACGCCGGGGTGGGTTTTCATATCCACGCCGCCGAGGGCATTGAGGATGTGATAGACGGGGTTTCCAAATACGGCCTGCGGGTGATAGAACGGCTGCACAAATACGGCGTGCTTTCGGAAAAATCCATCGCAGTCCACTGCATTCATATCACCGATGACGAACTGGACCTGCTGAAAGAAAGCAATGCTGCGATAGTCCACAATCCTCAGTCTAACATGGGCAACGCCGTGGGGGTTTCCCCGGTGTTGGACATGCTCAAGAAGGGAATCCTCGCGGGCCTGGGGACCGACGGCTACACGGCGGACATAACCGAATCCTTAAAGACCGCCGCCATCCTGCATAAACACGCCAAGAGACTCCCGTCCGTAGCTTGGGCCGAACCGCATACCATGCTGTTTGAAAACAACAAGACCATCATGGAACGTTTCATCAAGGGAAAGGTAGGGACGATAAAACCGGATCACTACGCCGACATCATCATTGTTGATTACAAAGGAGCCACGCCGGTAAACGTGGATACCCTCAACAGTCATACGCTTTTCGGCATCACGGGCCGTCATGTGGATACCACGATCATCAACGGGAAGATCATCATGAAGGAACGGGAGTTTGTTGATATTGATGAAGAAGGACTGCTGGCGAAGTCCAGAGAACTGGCGCAAAAATTGTGGGA
>JAISOQ010000272.1 GCA_031275515.1 Treponema sp.
CAATGTCGCATAACAGGTCTGTATATGCTTCGCCGCCTGGCGGCTCGGGCTACGGTTTTGGGACAGCCTCTCTTTTTTAGTTTTTTTGTATCCGGATTAAAGCGGCGTACAATATCGCGCCATATATATTCATGAGGTAACAATATGGATGTAATGGCGTATGCGCCTTACGGCGCTGACGGAATCATTATCCGGGTTGAAGCGGATATACGCCGGGGGATTCCGGGTATAGACATCACCGGACTTGCGGAAGGGGCGGTACGGGAGGCCAGGGAACGGGTACGGGCGGCGTTCAGGAATTCGGGGTATGCCTTTCCCCAGGATCGGATTCTTATTAATCTGGCGCCCGCAGGGGTACGGAAGGACGGCGCGTCTCTGGACCTTCCCATTGCCTTGGCGGTAATGTCCGCCGCCGGGCTTATCCCCTCTCTGGAGGCAGGCGGCAAGGCCGGGGCGGAAATTCCCCCTTCCCCGGCGAATGTGATGATCCTTGGGGAACTGGAACTTTCCGGCAGGCTCAGGCCGGTCCGGGGAGCGCTTGCCGCCGCTGCGGCATCCCTCCGCGCGGGAATACGGGACTTCATCGTTCCTGTGGAAAACGCCCGGGAAGCGGCTATCCTTTCGGAGGGCCGTTATGCCGCCGCCGCCACCCTGGACGAAGCGGTCCGCGCCTTTAGAAGCCTTTCCCAAACCGGCGGATTCCCCCCAGGAGGGCCGCCTTCCGAACAGGCGGCGGTTCCGGTCCCGCCCGCCGCTCTGTACGGCGACTTTGCCGAGGTAAAGGGCCAGGGCCGGTACAAACGGGTTCTGGAAATCGCCGCCGCCGGGGGGCATAACCTGCTGGCCTTCGGCCCTCCTGGAGGGGGAAAGACCATGCTTGCCCGGCGTATGCCGTCGATTATGGCGCCTCTGGAAACTTGGGAAGCGGTGGAGGTGACCCGTCTGCATAGTCTTGCCGGCCAATTAGAAGGGGGCCTCATCACTCGTCCGCCTTTCCGTTCGCCCCATCATTCCGCTACCGCCGAGGGCATTCTTGGAGGCGGCAAAACCGTGCGTCCCGGGGAGATCAGTCTGGCCAACTTTGGGGTCCTGTTCCTGGACGAAGCCCCGGAATTCAGGGCCAACGTACTCCAGGCTCTGCGGGAACCTCTGGAAGATCGGGTGATAACCATTTCCCGGGCGGAAGGACCGGTCCCCCTGCCGGCGGATTTCCAACTGATCCTGGCCGCCAATGCCTGCCCCTGCGGCAGGCTGGGCGTCCGCATGAGGGCGGAGGGACCGGAAGAAAGCCCTCCGGGAACGGCCTTTTCCCCTTCGGGCTGCTTTTGTACCCCCGATGAGATACACCGATACTGGCGGAAGTTTTCCGGGGCCCTTTTGGACCGGGTGGAACTGCGGATAGTGGTTATACCTCCCGGACCGGAGGAATTGGCCGGCGGGCGGGAGGAATCCAGCGAAGTTGTGGCCC
This sequence comes from Treponema sp., assembly GCA_031275515.1. Lineage (GTDB taxonomy): Bacteria > Spirochaetota > Spirochaetia > Treponematales > Breznakiellaceae > JAIRLK01. Next base: position 1,469 of record JAISOQ010000272.1, read on the forward strand.
GCCGGGTCAGCCGGGCGGTGGAAATCCAGCGGGAACGGTTCAAAGGAACGGGTATACGCCGTAACGCCCGGATGACAACAGGAATGACGGAAAAATACTGCGCCCTGGCCGGAGAAACCCAAAAGGCTTTTCATTTGGCTCTGGAAAAACAGAACCTCTCTGGCCGGGCATTCCACGGTATACTCCGGGTGGGGCGCACCATTGCCGATCTGGAAGGGGAGGATCTCATAACAACCGGCCATATCCTGGAAGCGATCCGGTACCGCCGTCTGGGGGAAGACCCTTATGATATTTTCGAGTAATTCGGTTGAATCACTCAATCCCGGGACATAAGCGGCGCGCATAATTCCGGCAAGGCATCCAACACCGAGTCCGCTATTTCCCTATCCCCGGATGAATGGCCCAGTTTCCGGTCCAAACGGGCTGCGCCGTGAAAATCGCTGCCTTCGGTGACGTAAAGCCCCAGGGATCTGCCCAGAGCTTCCAGGCGTTTACAGGACCGGGGTTTAGCCGTAGGATGCCAGGCTTCCAGGCCGTCCAAACCCCGGTTCTTTAGGCCCTTCACAAAGCCCGGAAGCCGGCCCCATGCGAGGTAGAGGGACATGGGATGGGCCAGGACCGTGATTCCCCGGGATTCCTTGATGAGCGCCACAGCCCGGTCAAAAGCCAGCGTCTTTTTGGGGACAAACAAGGGCTTGTCCCGGCCTAGATACCGGGTAAAAGCCTGTTCATGGTTTTTCACCAGGCCCCGGCTGATGAGGAGGGATGCAAAATGGGGCCGGCCAATGGAACCGCCCCCGGAAAACGCGCGGACTTCCTCATAATCCGCATGTATACCCAAGGCGTGGAGGCGTTTTAGGATTTCCTGGTTCCGCGCTTCCCGGGAACGGGCCAGGCGATCCACCGCGTCGAGGAAAGCCGGACTGGGCCGGGTTAAACCCAGGCCCAAGAGATGAAAGTCCCCCAGAGCAGCGGGCCAGTCAATCGCCAGCTCTATTCCCGGAATAAACCGGATTGAATGTTTTGCCGCAGTTTCTTCCGCACTTTTTAAACCCTGTATGGTATCATGGTCTGTCAGAGCTATGGCCGAAAGCCCCTGCTTTGCGGCGGCGGCAATGAGTTCCGCCGGACTCAGGTCTCCATCGGATACGTTGGAATGGGTATGCAAGTCGATCATGGCTGATGGATAGTTTACCATACTGTGATAGGGTGTTATAGTCTGTAAAGCGAGCGGGTTTCGAAGCTTGGTTAGTTTCAAATTAAAGTTATAGGTTGACTGTTCGGCGTTAGGGTCATAAAATAAAATATAGTTGGCAGTTCCCCCGGCGCAGGCGATGGAACCGCCGGCTGCTCAAAGGCCGGGCGGATGATCTTTTTGAGAATCTGGCATCCGCCATTTAGGGGGGATGATAAATTTTTGGCCCTGGCTGGTAAGCCCATCTATGGGGAACTCAGGTTTCTTGAACTTTTGGGTGGGAAAATTCCCTGGGGATAGTGAGATTATGGTAGGGGGACGACCTATGTTTGTTTCCGGTGATCCCGCGAAACTTTACTGTTCGATTCGGAAGAAAACAGGACTAAAAAAAACGCAGGATTTTTTACATTTTGACCCGGAGGCTGAACCCTATGCCTAAAATAATGTCTTACCGGAACGGAGCGGTTATCTATTTCCAGGGCGATATAGCGGATAAGATCTATATCCTTCAAAAGGGAAGCGTCAGAGTGGCTTATCAGAACATCGAAACCGGCAGTGATGAGTATGAAATCTTGCAGCCTGGGGAAGTATTCGGCGTCAAATCGGCCCTGGGCCGGTATAACCGGGAAGAAAACGCCATCGCCATTCAGGATTCGATGATCATGGCCATGTCGGTCGGTGAATTTGAGCAGTTCGCTATGGCAAATACTCGAATCGTCATGAAGATGCTTAAAGTGTTTTCAAACCAGCTGCGGCGGGTCCACTGGCAGGTTACGAGCCTTATGGTAAAGGAAGATCACCCGAACCCTGAGCCCGGGCTTTTTAAGATAGGCGAGTATTACCTGAAGAATAAGCGGTATGCTCAGGCCCGGTATGTGTTCAGCCGGTACTTGACCTATTACCCCAGCGGCGCCAATGCTGCGGCGGCGACGGAAGGGCTTGAGGCTGCGGAAGCCGCATTGCCGCCGGAGGCTTCTCCCCGTTCTTCTGCCGGTACCGGCTTCGTTGTAGGCTCAGGCGGCAGCTTTGCCGTGGGAACCCCGGACTCTGTTTCCTCTGCCAAAGGTCCGCAAAGGGGGGCGGAAAAAAAATCCCTTGGTCTTGGCAAGGCTTCCGCCGGATCCCCTTCCGGACATTTCGATCCCGCTCAAGCCTATAACAAGGCGGTAACCTTTATCTCCCAGGATAAGTATCAGGAGGCTTACACAGTGTTGCGGGCAATAATCGACTCCGGGGCGGATCGGGAATATACGGCGAAAAGCAGCTTCGACTTGGGGCGCTGCCTCTTCTTTATGGGGAAATTCAATGAGTGCATTGAGCATTTGAGCCGGGTAATTTCCAGCTATCCCAAATACCCGGAGCTGGGGGGCGGCCTTTTCTTTCTGGGCCAGGCGTATGAAAAAACAGGCCGCCGGGAGCAGGCCGCGGCTTTTTATAAAAAAATACTGAATTTAATTCCCAACCCGGAAAACGAGGTCCGCGCAAAAGCGGAACAGGCCCTCAAAGGCATGGAGGTCTAAGTGGCTATGAACCTTGCGGCCTTTAGCCGTTTTGCCCGGACTTTTCAGCCCGGCGAGATGATTTTCTCCGAATATGAACCGGGAGATACGTTTTACATGATCCAATCAGGCAGGGTAAGGCTGGTTAAGCTCATAGGGGACTTTGAAAAGACCCTGGATATTCTGGAATCTTCGGACATGTTCGGCGAAATGGCTATTCTGGAAAATTCACCCCGTTCCGCCACAGCCATAGCCATTGATAAAGTCGTAGTTCTGGAATTCAACCGCTGGAATTTTGAAATCCTGGTGACGGGCAACCCCCAAATAGCCCTGATGCTCCTTAAAACTTTCGCCAAACGTATCTTCGATTCCAAACGTAAATTCATGATCCTCACCCTGGAAGATCCTCAGGCGAAAATCGCCGACGTGTTCCTCATGCTTGATGAAAGCAATCCAAACCTTGACCGCACCACCAACCGCCGGGAATTTGAGATCTCTGTGGACGATGTTGCCCTTTGGGCGGGTATGGGGATCGACGCAACCAGAGATATTCTGAACCGTTTCATACAACAGCGGCGCGTAGAGGTGTATTCCGACAAAATCGTAGTTAAGAATATTGCCGACTTTTCCCGTTTTGTTAATTCCTGCCGCAAACAGTAAGGCTCCGGCATGTTCCGCCGGGCAGCGGTCATGTTTTTCGGGGCGTGGCATAACGAGGCTGTCCCAAAACCCTGCGCATTAACGCACAGTTTTGGGACAGCTTCTAAAGTTAAAATTTTTTCTTGACTGAATAAAATTTCAGCAATACAATAAACTAAATTCTTGAGGCTGTTCCAAAACCTCGCGCGTCAGCGCACGATCAATTAGTTTTGAGACAGTCTCTATTATGAAGGAACAAATGAATACCTCGGAATTAGCGGCATTTAGGGTAAACGGGAAGCCCTGCAGCGGCAGGGCGGACAGGAAACTCCTCGACTTCCTCCGGGAAGATATGGGGCTTACGGCGGCGAAGAACGGGTGCGGGTCCGGAGCCTGCGGCGCCTGTACTGTGCTGGTGGATGGTAAAGCGGTTCGTTCCTGTGTTACCCCCCTTAAAAGGGTGGAGGGCAGGCAGGTTGTTACCCTGGAGGGGTTGAGCGGGCGGGAGAAAGAGGTGTATGTTTTTGCCTTTGCCGAGGCGGGGGCGGTTCAGTGCGGTTTCTGTATTCCCGGCATGGTCCTGAGCGCCAAGGCCCTGCTTGACGGCAACAACAACCCGGCTGAGGCGGACATACGTAAAGCTATTCGTTCCAACATCTGCCGCTGTACCGGGTATGTTAAGATCGTCAAGGCTATTGAAATAGCCGCCCGGCTTTTCCGCGAAAATGCGGCGGTTCCCCATCGGCAGTTTTCCGGCGCTTTGGGGGAATGTATGCACCGGGTGGATGCGGCGGCCAAAACCCTGGGTACGGGGAAGTATGTGGATGATCTCGTTTTTGAGGGGATGGTCTATGCTTCGGCCCTGCGTTCGGCCCATCCCCGGGCGCGGGTCCTTAAAATAGACGCCTCCAAAGCCCAGGCTCACCCCGACTGCCTGGCGGTTCTTACGGCGAAAGATGTGCCGGGAAACATCAAGATAGGCCACTTGGCGTTTCTTTCCGATTACGATGTGATGATAGCTGAAGGGGGAATCACCCGTTTTATAGGGGACACTATCGCTGTTGCGGTCTCCCGCACCAGGGAAAGCCTTGAGGCGGTAAAGTCCCTGATTCAGGTTGATTACGAGGTTCTTACCCCTCTGACCAGTCCGGTGGAGGCTATGGCGCCCGGAGCGCCCCTTATTCACCATAAAGAAAACAACATCCTTTCCCACGAACATTTGGTCCGGGGGAACGCGGACGAAGCGCTGGCAAAGTCGAAGTATGTGGTGACAAACCGCTATTCTGTTCCCTTTACGGAACACGCCTTCATGGAACCCGAATGCGCCATTGCCCTGCCCGATGGGGAAGACGGGCTGGTTCTGTATTCCGCCGGGCAGAGTATCTACGATGAACAGCGGGAGTGTTCCCGTATGCTGGGGATACCCCCGGAGAAGATCCATGTAAAAGGCCAGCTTGTAGGCGGCGGGTTCGGCGGCAAAGAAGACATGAGCGTTCAACATCATGCGTGTTTGGCGGCATGGATACTTAAAAAGCCGGTAAAAGTGCTTCTTACCCGGCAGGAAAGCATCAATCTCCACCCCAAACGGCACGCTATGGAAATGGAGTTTACCACCGGCTGCGACGAAAACGGCAGGCTCACCGCTATGAAGGCGGTCCTGGTCTCCGACACCGGGGCTTATGCCAGTCTTGGGGGACCGGTACTTCAGCGGGCCTGTACCCATGCGGCGGGGCCTTACAATTATCAGGTGATTGATATTGACGGAAAGGCGGTGTATACCAACAACATTCCCGGAGGCGCTTTCCGGGGCTTCGGCGTACCCCAAAGCTGCTTCTCTACTGAAAATAACCTCAACCGCTTGGCCGAGCTGGCTGGTATCAGCCCCTGGGAAATACGGTATCGCAACGCCATACGCCCGGGCCAGACGCTTCCCAACGGGCAGCTGGCCGAGAGTGATGTAGAACTGGAAGCCTGTCTTTTGGCGTTAAAGCCCTATTATGAAGAGGCCCTGGCCCAGGGGAAACATGCGGGCATTGCCTGCGCCCTGAAAAATTCCGGGATAGGCGTGGGACTCCCGGACATAGGCCGTTGTATTCTTTCGGTGGAACAGGGGCAGGTACATATCCGTACCAGCGCCGCCTGTATAGGCCAGGGGCTTGCCACGGTTACTACCCAAATCACCTGCGATACGCTGGGCCTTCCCCCGGACAGGATCATCGCCGAGCCGCCGGACACGAAACGTACCCCCAATTCGGGAACCACTACCGCTTCCCGGCAGTCAGTGTTTACTGGAGAGGCGGTCTTTCAGGCGGCGCTGAAACTGAAAGCCGCTTTGGATGAAGCCGGCGGCGATCTTGCCCGCCTGGAAGGGCAGGAATACTACGGTGAATATTCGGGGATTACCGATCCTATAGGCAGCGACAAACCCAATCCGGTGAGCCACATAGCCTACGGGTATGCCGCTACCCTGGCCATCCTTGACGCTGACGGACGGGTGGAAAAACTCATCGCCGCCTACGACATAGGTACGGTGGTGAATCCTCCCGCTGCGGAAGGCCAGATCGAAGGGGGCCTGCTTATGGGTATGGGCTACGCGCTTACCGAAGATTTCCCCCTGGAAGGGGCGTATCCCAAGGCCAAATACGGTACGCTGGGGCTGATCCGCGCCACCGAAACGCCGCCTATGGAGATCATTTTTATAAAACCCAGGAATCCCGGCGCCGTCGCCAAAGGCGTCAAGGGGGTAGGGGAACTTGCCACTATTCCGGTGACCCCTGCCATTGCCGGGGCCTATTACCAGAAGGACGGAAAATTCCGTACCAGGCTTCCCATGGAGGACACGTTTTATCGCAAGAAAGCAGGCGCTTAGGGGAGATGCCGCTCCTCCTCTGGTAGTTATCAAAGGCGCGGGGGATATTGCCTCGGGAATCGCCCTGCGCCTGTATCATGCGGGTTTCGATATAGCCATGACCGAAACAGCTGCGCCCACGGCGGTGCGGCGCAAGGTTTGTTTTTCCCAGGCGGTTTATGAGGGCAGAGTGCAGGTGGAAGACGCTGCCGCAGTATTGGTCCGGGACGATGAGGAAATGCTGCGGGCTTTTGCGGAAAGGCGTATCGCGGTTTTTGTCGATCCCTCTGGGTCAATCCTGAAGCGCTGTAATCCCGCCGTTGTGGTAGACGCGATCATGGCAAAAAAGAACACCGGTACGGCCCTTAATGACGCGCCGGTGGTCATAGGCGTTGGTCCCGGCTTTATTGCGGGAATAGACTGTCATGGGGTCGTCGAGACCATGCGGGGGCATACCCTGGGGAGGCTCATCCTTAGGGGGAGCGCCCTCCCCAATACCGGCGTTCCCGGAGACATAGGCGGCTATACGGCGGAACGGCTGCTCCGCGCCGGCGCGGACGGGGTGTTTGAGGCTGTGGCGGAAATCGGGGACACGGTACAGAAGGGGGACATTGCGGCGGTAGTGCGTCCGGCAGCGGGCGGCCCCGGCAGCGTCCCTATTCATGCGGAGATAAGCGGCATAGTCCGGGGCCTGCTTCCCTCGGGGATCTCCGTTACCAGGGGAATGAAAGCCGGCGATATAGATCCCCGTTGTGAATGGGAACACTGCTTTACGGTATCGGACAAGGCCCTGGCAATCGCCGGCGGGGTTTTGGAAGGGATACTGCGTTTTACTCTGTCAGGCCCGGCGCAGGAACAGCCATGACCGGAGGGCGGCGTCATTAGTTTTTTTACAG
>JAISOQ010000111.1 GCA_031275515.1 Treponema sp.
CAGCAGTTCGTCCCACTGGTCCCGTTCATGCTTCTTTCGCGCCTTTGCCTTAGTCATATTTACCCCCTGGTATTTCTACCCTGTTTTGAGTATTTACACAAACTATTGTACAGGCCCAAAATGCCGGGCGTATTTATGGAATATGCGCGGCAGAACCCCCGGCCATTCCTTCCACACTGAAACTCGTCCTTTGCCGTTCGTTCCTCCATACTACTCCCTCCCCTACTGTCTTATTTCAGCCTCCTTGCTTCCTTTTCCCTCACTGTTCATATCAATGCTTTGCTGTCCCTGCAATATGCTGTTTCACATCAACTATCGTATAACAATCTCCCCTATACTCCGCCGTCTATCACCTTCCTCTGATAAAGTCAAATACCCCCGGCAAAGCCGGGGGTTTACCAATTTTAATTACGCCTTGTCCATTGTCATGCTAAAGCTGACCGCCTAAAGGCGGTGGTTTTAAACCTGGCACATGGAAAATCAGAATGACGCCGAAGGGACCATGTTTTTCAGGAAGGCTGCGGCTTCCAATGGAAGCATCGTGTCCCTTTTGATTAAAGGCCGGTGCATATACGGTTCCGACTTAAATGCCAACAGCGTAAATTTGGTTGACGCGGAAGACGCAAAGATACTTCTTCACAGTTATTCTGTCGCCGGCCGTGTGCTGGTGAGCGAGCTGCTCAACCTGCGGGATCTGGAAAATCATTTCCTGATAATCTCCGCAAGCCTTGGAAAAACGGACAACGGAAGCGAAGACCTGACGGCGCCGAACACGCGGTCTTTTTCTTCAGCCTGTTGAGCGGGAAAATCCAAATCGGCGATTTAAGCGGCTCCATTCCCTTTGACGATCTCAGGCAGAAATACCTTTAGGCAGCCAGGCGGGACAGCAGAGCTGTTCCCCGGAGGCCGGCCTACAGCGCGCGGATAATCGCTTCCGCAGCGGCGCGGCCATCGGCAATGGCCCGGACAACAAGACTCGCGCCGTTTCGGGAGTCCCCGGCGGCCCAGACCTTGGGGTTTGACGTATGGAAGCTGCCCCTGGTGCGGATGTTGCCCCGCTCGTCGGTTTCGAGGCCAAAGCCGGCGGTTACGCCGTCCTGGACTACATGGGTAAAGCCCATAGCCAGAAGCACCAGGTCCGCAGGGATGTCAAAGTCCGAGCCGGGAACTTCGGTCAGCGTTGGGCGGCCGTCTTTTACCGGCCACTCCACCTTGCGGCAGTGAATAGCCGTTACGCCGCTGTCCCCGCCAGAGAAATTCACCGTGTTTACCGACCAAAGGCGCTCGCAGCCTTCGGCGTGGGAGCTTGAGGTCTTGAGTACCGTGGGCCAGAGGGGCCAGGGCGCGGATGAGGGCCGGTGTTCAGGCGGCATGGGCAGCACTTCAATCTGGGTCACTTTTCGGGCGCCCTGGCGGTTGGCGGTCCCTACGCAGTCAGCGCCGGTGTCGCCGCCGCCTATGACCACAACCTGCTTGCCGTAAGCGGTGATGGGTTCCATACCGCCCCTGGTTTCGCCGGCCAGGGCGCGGTTCTGGAGGGAAAGGAAGTCCAGGGCCTGGACAATGCCGGATAATTCACGGCCAGGAATCTTGAGGTCCCGAGGTTCCCTGGCGCCTATGGTGAGGAGCACCAGATCGTAGGCGGCTTCCAGTTCCCTGGGCTGGATAACAGTGCTGTCGAAGCCCTTAGTGCCAAAGGCATAGCGGCCCGAACCAATACGGCAGCCGGTTTTAAAGACCACCCCTTCGGCTTCCATGAGCCTGATACGCCGGTCTATAAAGCTCTTGTCCAGCTTGAAGTCCGGGATTCCATAGCGGAGATAGCCGCCGGACTTCCGGTCCCCTTCGTAGACGGTAACGGAAAAGCCCCCGCGGTTGAGGTAACAGGCCGCCGCAAGACCCGCGGGTCCTGCGCCCACAATAGCCACCTTCTTGCCGTTCCGGGATTTCGGAGGCCGGGGGATCACCAGGCCCAAGTCAAAAGCCTTCTCTATTATTGCAAGCTCGTTCTGTCTGATAGTAACCGGATCATCGTTACAACCCAGCACGCAGGAGGCTTCACAGAGGGCGGGACACACCCGTCCGGTAAATTCCGGGAAGGGATTGCTGTCCTCCAGAAGAGCCCAGGCGCCGGCCCAATCGCCCCGGTAGAGCCGGTCCTGCCATTCGGGCATCACGTTGGAAACCGGACAGGCCCAGTGGCAGAAAGGCACTCCGCAGTCCATACACCGGGACGCCTGCTCCCGCCGCTCGTCGTCAGAAAGGCGGCTTTCAACCTCGCTATAATCGTTGATACGCTCTTCCACCGGACGGTAGCCGGAAGTCTTGCGTTTTATCTTCAAAAAACCTCTTGGATCACCCATTATATTCCTCTCTGCGCCTGTTTTTATACCCGTTCCGCTATTTCTTCCTGCTCCCGGATCTCCCGAAGCCGCCGGTCCAGTTCCGCCAGCTTCATCTCCTCAAGAGCCCGCTTGTATTCCACCGGGAGTACCTTGACGAATTTGGGTTTGTAGTCCCCCCAGGCGTCCAGGATTCCCTTGGCATAAACGGAACCAGTCCAATACACATGATTTCCGATTTGCTCTTTGACGAAATTCTCGTCCTCCTCATTATCCAGCCCGGAAAGTTCCACCATTCCCTTGTTCAGGAAATACACAAAGCTGCCGGTCACATCCAGCACATAGGCTATGCCCCCGGACATACCGGCGGCGAAGTTCCGGCCTACTTTGCCCAAAACAATAACCCGCCCGCCGGTCATGTATTCGGCGCAGTGATCCCCCGTACCTTCCACCACCGCGACGGCCCCGGAATTCCGCACACAGAAACGCTCGCCCGCAACACCGGCGGCATAGAGCATACCTGAAGTAGCGCCGTAAAGCGCCGTGTTCCCCACAATGATATTCTCCTGGGTCTTAAAGGTTGAACCCGAAGGAGGGGCCGCGACGATACGTCCGCCGGAAAGACCCTTACCCAGGTAGTCGTTGGCATCCCCGGCAAGACGGAAATTGATGCCCTTTGCCAGGAACGCGCCGAAGCTCTGACCGGCGGAACCTGTGAAATCCACGGTGACGAAATTTTCCGGCAGGCCCTTCCCGCCAAAACGCCGGGACACTTCATAGGAAAGCATGGCTCCCACAGCCCGGTCGGTGTTGCGGATGGGGAATTCCAGGGCGGTCGGAGTTTTCTTGTCCAGGGCTATACGGCACTTTTCGATGAGCTCACGATCCAGCACCGCGTCTATCTTGTGTATCTGCGGCTGAACGCACCGCAGGGCATCCCCACCAGGAATATCCGCCGGTCCCGCAGTCTTAAAGAGAATCCGGGACAGGTCAATGCCCGAAACCTTAGGCTTATCGCTCTGCCGGGCAGTCAGGTATTCGGAATGACCCACAAGTTCATCGAAACGCCTGAACCCCAGGGACGCCATGATCTCCCGGGTTTCCCCGGCAAGGAAGCGGAAGAAGTTGATAAGATATTCGCTCCTGCCGGCGAACCGTTTCCGCAGTTCCGGGTCCTGAGTGGCAACCCCCATAGGACAGGTGTTCTCGTGGCACTTGCGCATCATTACACAGCCCATGATGATGAGCGCAGCCGTACCAAAACCGAATTCCTCCGCCCCCAGCATACCGGCGATAACGATGTCCCGCCCGGTTTTGAGCTGGCCGTCGGTCATGAGCCGCACCCGGCCCCGGAGACCGTTCTGTACCAGCACCTGGTGGGTTTCGGAAAGGCCCAATTCCCAAGGGACGCCGGCATGGCGTATGCTGCTCTGGGGACTGGCCCCCGTACCGCCGTCATAACCCGAAATCAGAATGTTGTCCGCATGGGCCTTGGCGACTCCCGCCGCAACGGTCCCCACTCCGGCCTCGGAGACCAGTTTGACGCTTATCCGCGCCTGAGGATTGGCGTTCTTCAAATCAAAGATAAGTTCCGCCAAATCTTCTATAGAATAAATATCGTGATGAGGAGGCGGACTTATCAGGGTCACCCCCGGCGTAGAATGCCGGGTCCGGGCGATGAGAGCGTCCACCTTATGCCCCGGAAGCTGGCCGCCTTCGCCGGGCTTGGCTCCCTGGGCTATCTTGATCTGTATCTCCTCGGCGTTGGCCAGGTATTCGCTGGTAACCCCAAAACGTCCGGAGGCCACCTGCTTGATGGCGCTCCTGAGCCACGTACCGTCCTTCTGCACCGGGAAACGCTCGGCGTTCTCCCCCCCTTCCCCGGAATTGGAACGGCCATGAATCGAATTCATCGCCTTGGCGATAGTCTCATGGGCTTCCCGGGAAATGGACCCAAAAGACATGGCCCCGGTGGTAAAACGCCTCATGATCTCTTCCGCGCTCTCCACCTCCTCGATGGGAATGGAAGCGCTTTTGTCTTGCGCAAAATCCAGAAGGCCCCGGATCACATGGGGGGACCGGTTCAGCGCATCCGCCGCGGCGGTGAACTGTTTGAACTTGCCATAATCCCCGGTCCGGGCGGCCCACTGAAGAAGGTAGACAGCCTCGGGATTCCAGGCATGACGTTCCCCGGCCTTCCGCCACCGGTACTGGCCGTCCTCGCAGAGGAGGAAGTCTTCAGGCCGAATTTCATCCCCCAGGTTCGCTTTCTGAGCATCCTCATATCGGGCCAGGGCTTCCGCTTCAAGCTCCGCAAAACCCACCCCTCCTATACGGCTGTCGGTACCCCGGAAACAGGTTTCTATCACCTCCCGCCCAAGCCCCAGGGCTTCAAAAATCTGAGCGCCCCGGTAGGAGCGGAGCGTACTGGTTCCCATTTTGGATATGACCTTGAGCATGGCTTTCTTGAGGCCCAGGATGTAGCGCTGTTCCGCATCGCGGCAGGACCCAAGGCGGTTCCCATCGCAGCTCTGGGCGATAAGGCCGATGGCAGCCAGGGCGCCGTAGGGAACTACCAGGTCCGCGCCGTACCCAAAGAGCAGGGCGAAATGCATGATCTCCCGTGGTTCCGCGGATTCGATGAGGATCGAAGCCTTCATGCGGCTCCCCGCCCGGATAAGGCCATGATGCACGGCCCCCGCAGCCAGCAGCGCGGGTACGGCGCAGCGCCCTGCCGCCGGGGACAGGGCTTCCCGATCCGAGAGGACGATAAAGGAAGCGCCCCCTTCTACTGCGGCGGCAGCCCCGGATACCAGGCGGTCCAGGGCGGATTTCAGGCCGCCGGGCTGTCCGCCTTTATCCGGGACATCGAAAACAGCGTCTAAGGTCTCCCATTTATAAATATCGGGTTTGATGGTTTTCAATTCCGCCAATTCCAGGGGAGTAAGGATGGGATTTAAAACCTTGATGCGCCGGCAGTTCAGTTCATCCTCGGAAAGGAGATTCCCTTGGGGGCCTGCAAAACTGGTCAGGGTCATAACCAGGTCTTCGCGGATAGAATCTATAGGCGGGTTGGTCACCTGGGCGAACACCTGTTTGAAATAGGCGTAAACCCGCTGGCTCTTGTCGGAAAACACGGCGATAGGGGTATCGGTCCCCATAGAACTGGTAGGCTCCTGACCGGTCTCCGCCATGACGAGAAGAAGCCGGTCCCTATCTTCCCGGGTATAGCCAAACGCCCTCTCCATATAAAGCGTCTGGGAGGTCGAGAGGGACCCCAGGGTTCCTGATTCCGCCTCCGCAGGATGGGCTGAACCGCCGGAATCAGGAGCGGCATGAATCTGGTTGAGGGTGACGACGTGCCTGGACACCCATTCGTGATAGGGTTTGGCCAGGTAAACCTCCTGTTTCACCTCCTCATCGGGGATGATCCGTCCTTCAACCAGGTCAACCAGCAGCAGCTTGCCCGGCAGGAGCCGGCCTTTGTACTTCACATCTTCGGGCTTAAAATCCTGAACCCCGGTCTCCGAGGCCATAACGATCCGGTCATCCTTGGTAATGGTGTACCGGGAAGGCCGCAGTCCGTTGCGGTCCAGGGTTCCGCCCACATAACGTCCGTCGCAGAATACCATAGAAGCCGGGCCGTCCCAGGGTTCCATCATACAGGCGTGGTATTCATAGAAGGCTTTGAGTTCCCGGGGTATAGGGTTCTTGTCGTTCCACGATTCGGGGATGAGCATCATCAGAGCATGGGGAAGACTGCGGCCCGACAGCACCAGGAACTCCAAAACGTTGTCGAAGCTGGCGGAGTCGCTGCGGCCCGGCTCTATCACCGGCAAAATCTCTTTTAACGCGCCGCCCCAGCGGGGATGAGACATGAGGGTTTCCCGGGCGGCCATCCAGAAGCGGTTGCCTTTAATAGTGTTGATCTCCCCGTTATGGGCAACCATGCGGAAAGGCTGGGCCAGGGGCCACTCCGGGAAGGTGTTGGTGGAGAACCGGGAATGGATCAGCGCCACCGGGGTTTTGAGCCCTTCATCCTGAAGCTCCGGGTAGTAATCCCTAAGCTGGTTCGGCATGAGCATCCCTTTGTAGACTATGGTTCGGGATGACAGGGAAGGAATATACGCTTCGGCTTTGGCCGCCTTCAAAGTACCCTGCGCGGCCAGAACCTTTTCCAGTTTCCTGCGGAAGATATAGAGCCTAAGTTCCAGGTCTGAAACCTCCGGCATAGACGCATCAACTCCCGTCCGCCGTCCGCCGTCCGCCGTCCTCTTTTCGGAGGCCAGGAAGAGCTGTTTTACCACAGGCTCTGTGGCGGCGGCCATAGCGCCTATTACCCGGTTATTGGTAGGCACATCCCGCAAAGCCGCCACTGTAAGCTCCAGAGAAGCGGCGGTTTCGCGGATAGCCTGGGTTATGATTTCGCCTGATTCCCCGGACCGGCTTCCGCCGGGGAAAAAAACAAGCCCTGTCCCGTATTGCCCGCTTTCGGGAAGGCTGGGGATCAGCTTTTTATAGTATCCGTGGGGTATACGCAGGAGCACACCCGACCCGTCGCCGGTTTTATTGTCCGCGCTTTCCGCGCCCCGGTGCTCCATCCGCTCCAGTACCTCAAGTCCCCGTTCCAAAATCTCATGAGAAGGGCGGCCTTTGATATCCGCTACAAACCCTATGCCGCAAGAATCATGTTCATATTCTTTTCGATATAAACCATTCTGAGGACACTGATGGGTCCCCTCCTCACGATCGCTCATACATACTCTCCAGCTAAAAAGGTTCCTGTTATTTTAGAGAAAAATGGCTGTTTATACAAGATACAGGCCAAAAATACCGCCGGCGGACGGAAACAGCCCTGTATTACCAAAATAAAAATACACTTGGGGCTTTCCCAAAATTGAAGTTTTGGGAAAGCCCCACCGCTTACAATCTAAATTTTATTATAAAAAATCGAAATTCGCCGGTTGTTTTTTTGAAAAAACCCTTGACATTATTGAATATTTACCATAATGTTTTACTAGTCTAACTAAATGGAGGAATTTTAGTGAGAAAGTTGATAATTTTCTTAGTAGTTCTGACCCTGGCAGCCGGTTTCGTTTCGGCCCAGGAGGAAGAAGACAGCGGAATCGGCCTTACCGCCGGCTTGGAATTTGGAGTAACGGGAATTAATGTTGAAGAAGGTAAAACGCCTTATCTAACCCCCGGCATTGCCTACGAAAATTCCTTTGGTGATTTTGACGTAGCTGCAGAAGTGGATTATACGTTTGATTTTACCGATGACGTTCCCCAGATGTTCTTTGCGGAAGAAGAAGTCGCCTATAACCTTTCCCTGGGGGATATACACGGCTTGACCTTTACCCTGCATAACGAGAACGACATTGTTACCGCGCCGGAATTTGGCGATCTCACCGGAACATTAGAGCCCAGCGTTACCTATACCCTTGGCCTGAATCCCGGCGACTTTTACGCCGCTGCCGGACTGCCGCTTACCTATCTGACGGACACCGCCGTTGGATTTTATGGCACCCTGGGGTTTGCCTTCTCCTTCGGTTTGGGGCTGGAAGCCACGTTTAATCTGGCGCTCAACCCCGAAAGCGGATACGACGGTACGGATCTCCTTGTCTCCTATGAGCAGGACTCGTTCTACGGGGAAGTGGAAATTAATATCGCCAAGGAGGATATTACCATCACGCCGGAATTTGACTACTTCTTTAATAGTTTTACCTTCTATGTCAATGCGGAATTTGCGGGTATCGGCGCTGACGCGGTATCGATTACCCCTGCCCTTGGGGTAAAATACAGTTTTTAAAGGATATCCGCCCGTAACAGAGTTTACGGGCGGATAAATGTGGAATTTGCCGCTAACCTCTCTCGGCGGATTCAAATAGTTGTTGAATATAAGTTTTATATTCAACAAGATTTTCTTCATACCGGAGACGCTGGTCCCCCGCATTGCGGAGCTGACAGGCGCCTCCGGTATTTTTTTGCCCTGACCCCCGGCGTCCAACGCCGGGCCAGCCCGGAACGGACAAGGAAGCTTAAAGCGGAGCTTTAAAGCCCCCAGTCGATTTCTAAGTAAAGCGGCCCGTCAAAGAGGAATATCTCTCCCACAGGCGCGGAAAAGGAAGGCCGCCTGCCTCCGGAAAGAGTCCAGCCTTGGGGGGGATTAAGCCGCCGGCCCTCCCCGTCCTTCAGTGCAAGTTCCGCTTCAGAAGGCAGGGAGAAACTCAAAGCCAGGAAATAGCCCTGGGAAGCCGCGGAAACCAGTTCTCCAAGCTCAGGCTCAATCCGCCCGCCGCCGCCGGTCAGCAAAAGGGAGAGGCGGTTCCGGCTGTTTTCCCGGGACACAGAGGCCCGCAGCCCGGAAGCGTCCAAAAAACGGATAAGGGCGTCCGTATCGGCGAAATTCAGGGTGACCCGGTACACAACGTCTTTCCCTTCGACAGCGGATTTAAAGGATTTCAGGGCCATACCGGGAACCCTGGCCACGGTACGCTCAATGTCGGTCCTGCCCACCGGAATGGGGGGCCGCCCTTGGTTGCCGTCCTGCCTGCCCAGGGATTCCAGTTCACGGGCAAAGCGGTATTCCGCCTTGATGGTCCCGGAACCGTCGCGGCCCAGGGTGATTTCGGAACTAACCCCCATACAGGAACCCAAAAGGCCCCAAAAAAGGGGCGCTGCAAGAATAATCATTACAAATCGTCGTTTCATGCTAGAACTCTTCCGAATAAATTCGCATATCCTGAATACGGATCGGCGCTTCATCTTCAATCATTTTGAAGGCTTTGTTTAATACCATTTCCCCAAAGCTGCGGGAATTGGAAACAAGGGCGCCTCCGATGTGGGCAAAAGTCAGGGAATCCTGCAAATCCACTTCGGCGGCGCTCATGTGGAACCGGCGCTGCAGCTTGTCCCGCAGGGAACGGATGATGCGCCGTTTATCCTTTATGCTTTCCACATCGGGAATTTCAAATATCAACTGAATCATCGAAACTATCATACATCACAATCCTTAGAACCTGTCCCAAACCTGAAGTTTGGGCAACGCCTCCTTAACTTCCGCCGGCCTTATCCGTTCCGCTCTCCGGGCTGGTTTCCGGCGTCTCCCCGGAAAGGGTTTCCTCCTCCGGGTTTTCACTCTCGTCAGCCGGAGTTTCCTCTTTTTCCTTTGCAGCATTGGCGCCGTAAACGAGCCGCCGGATTTCATCTTTCCGCTCATCGGAAATCTTGGGATTCTCCGCCAGCTTTTCCAGCGCTTCCATGTCGGAAAAACCGTCGGTTACCGCCAGGGTAAGCTCGTTTATGCCCTCCTCGCTCTCCGGGTCGGCAATTAAGAGCAGCCGCCCCAGGATGAACCGGATGTTTGGCTTACTCAGAACCTGCATCTCCCCGTCTTTGGAGACCCCAGGCCCCTGGGGCAGGGCGGAAAGCAGCGTCCGGTATTCTTCCAGGGCCTTGGCGTAGAATTCCCCCTGTTCCAAAATCTGGGCGTATTCGTACCGCACCTGGTTGTCCGAATTCCCCTGAAGCCAATTACTGTACGTATCAATCGCTTCGGGCTTATTCAGGGCTTTCTGAGTCCTGGCAAGGAGGAGGAAGGCGTCTTTGTTATTCTCCAGGGTAAAGTGGTATTTCAAGAGAACCGCTTCCGCCTGTTCATATCTTTCCATCGCAAAAAGCACCAGAGCGTGGTTGTACCCATCATCGGCGCTCTCGGGAACCAGGGCCAAAACCCGCTCGTAAAGGGCTTCC
Organism: Treponema sp.; assembly: GCA_031275515.1. Taxonomy (GTDB): domain Bacteria; phylum Spirochaetota; class Spirochaetia; order Treponematales; family Breznakiellaceae; genus JAIRLK01. The sequence goes on from JAISOQ010000111.1 coordinate 10,095, forward strand.
GCCTTTTCCAGCTCGCCGGTTTTTATCCGGGTATAGGCTGCGGCTTTCAGGGCCAGTATGTTTTCGCTGTCTTTTTCGAGAATACGGTCAAAAAGCCCCAGGGCATCCTCGTAACGTCCCGCTTCAAAGGCGATACGGCCCAGATTGTATTCCGAAGCGGACTTAGTCTTATCTATGGCCAGGGCGCGGTTCAGCCACTTCTCCGCTTCCTCGTACTTGCCCAGCTCAAAATAAGCCATCCCTATGGAAAAGTATTCTTCCGCGCTGATCCCTGTACGGGAAACGCAGGAAGAAAACCACCCCGCTGCCGGGAGGAGCAGAGAAACCGCAATGCCCTGGCAAAGACGGCGTTTCACTTTTGGGTCCCCAGCACCGTTTCCTCAATTTCCCGGATCTGCGCCCGGTAAAGCCGGGCAATATTGGAACCGTAATCGGCAATAAGCTGAATGATATTCCGGGGGGCTTCTTCCACATCCCGGCCATTAATGCGGTCGCCGGCGTCCCCCAGGCCGGGCAGAATATACGCCGCCTGGTTCAGCGCCGGGTCCATCCAGAGGGTATAGACCTTGCAGTTCTCCAGGGCTCTCACCACCCTCAATGCCCCTTTCAAGGCGGAAATAACGTTGAAGAACTGAACGGATCGGGGTTTGATCCCCTGATCAATAAGGTACTTAACAACCGTAACGAGACTTCCGCCCGTAGCGTTCATAGGATCCGCAAAGATGAGATCCTTGCCGTCCAGCTGCTCCAGGTTGAAGAAGGACCGGTCGAGGTCCAGAATATACTCCATATCGTTTTCGGATTTCGAGTCGTCGCGCCTGATTCTGAACAAGGCGAAGGGAGTCGCATAGCCGTGGGAAGAATACTCCTGTATCTCCTTGGACATGATCATGGAAGGGAGGAGCGCCCCTCGCAGCATGACGCACATCACGGTATTTTCGATTTGGGCGTCTATATTGGGGATCTTATGGGCCGCGTAATTCTGCACCGGAACATTTACCGGAGTCTTCACGATAAAATAGTTCTTATTGACCCCCAGTATCCCGCCAAAGGCCAGCTTAAAGAGCATCTCGTAAGCCCTTTGGATATAATAGACGAACTCCTCCCGTTCGGTCCGCATATCCCTCAGCTTCGCGATAAGCCGGGAAGCCTCGGCATGACTTTCGTCGGGAGTTAAAAACGAATAAACGCTGATCCCCGGTTCAGTCTTGCAAATCTCCTGCATCAGATCGCCCATCTCGTTATAGAGCCTGATAAGGGCGTCTTCTTCCTGCTTACGCTCCAACTCCGATTTGGTAGTGGAAAGTATGCTGAAACAGGTCATCACTTCCCGGTAGACCTTGTCCATGCGGGACAGGTACGCTTTATCCGAATCGCTAAGATACCCGTCAAGGGCTTCCGCTTTAAGAATCACGTTATTCATGGTAAAATAGTACAGTATCTTGGCCGGATATTCCAGAGGACGCGGGTATCACGCAAA
>JAISOQ010000275.1 GCA_031275515.1 Treponema sp.
TTTCACGAATTTTTCCGAATAATCCGCGCAATCCCCGGCCAACTTTTTAAATGACCCTGCCCGGTCAGCCGCTCCGGCTCATTGACAACCGGACTGCATATCCTCATTATAATAAGTAAAATGAAAACAATACATGATCCCTCCGGAAGGAAATTTTCCCCTACGTTCCTTTGGCTGGTACCGACCTTTATCCTTTGCGGTATATTTATTATCGCATCGGTCCCCCGGGTGGAAGCCCAGGGTAAAGAGCAGGATTCGCACCATTATATGAACTTCCTTCAGACTGTGTTTGATTTTATTCAAAATCATTATGTTGAAGAGGTAGACTCCAAAGCCATTTACGAAGGCGCTTTAAAAGGTATGTTTGGAGCCTTGGGCGATCCCTATTCGGTGTTCCTCCAGGAGTCGGAGATGGCGGACCTGAGCGAGAATGTTATCCAGGGAACCTATGGAGGAGTAGGGCTCTACATTTCCAAGCCGGTAAGCGAAAAGCCGGATGGTAAGCCGCCCTATGTGGAAGTGGCTTCTCCTATAGAGGATACCCCCGGGTGGCGGGCCGGCCTTAAACCGGGAGATCTCATTAAGGAAATCAACGGGGAATCCACCGATGTCCTTACGATGGATGAAGTCCTGGCCCGCCTCAAGGGGCCGCCGGGGGTGGAAATCAAGCTCCTTATCCACAGGGGGAAAAACCTGGAATTTCCCGTCTCTCTTGTCCGGGAGGTTATCGAAGTGCCTACGGTAAAACAGGCCATGATTGAGGACGTAGCGTATCTGAAGCTCATCTCGTTCAACGCCTTGACGGTGGAGCGGACCCGGGCCGCCATAGAGAACTTCCAGACCCAGGGATACAAGAGCCTCGTTCTCGACTTGCGGAACAATTACGGAGGGCTTCTCCAGTCCGCCGTCGGGATAGGAGACTTCTTTCTGGACGGCGGGGTGATTGTCTCGGTCAAATCCCGTATACCTATGGAGAACACTATTTTTAACGCCCGCCGGTCTACCCTGGTCCCGGCGAATATTCCTGTAGTGGTCCTCATTAACCGGGGATCCGCTTCGGCTTCGGAGATTGTGGCTGGGGCGCTGAAAGACAGGGGCCGGGCCTACCTTGTGGGGGAAAAATCCTTTGGCAAGGGATCGGTTCAGCAGGTGTATCCCCTGGATAAAGCGGGGTTCAAGATCACCACTGCCCGGTACTTTACCCCCAGTGACGTAAACATCGACAAAATCGGTATACCCCCGGACCAGGAAGTGCTTTTTCCCGAATTCACCGATGAGGATTCGGAACTGTTTTCCGCCTTGATAGCGGCGAACAAGATCCCCGCGTTTGTGGAGGAAAATCCCGAAGCCGCCGCCGATGTGGTTGACCGTTTTATCCGGGAACTCTACAGGGAATACCCTATTGATTTAAGCCTGCTCCGCCGCCTGGTCAGGGATGAACAAAATCGTACCGTGATAGTCCCGGTTTACGATCTGGAATACGATGTGCAGCTCCAGGAAGCGGTAAAAATTCTTCGGGGGGGTACGTATAACGCCCTCATGCGGACTACCAAGACCCTCAAGGTTCTGCAGGAAGAGGCGGAAAAACTGGAAGAGAACGCGCTGGCATCCTGAGCCGCCTTCGTTCATGAAGCAATTAATCCTGTCCGGTATGCCCGATCCCGCCGGGCTTGTGCATATAACCGGGAGGGATTTTCATTATCTTTCTCATGTAAAGCGTCTGCGGCCCGGGGCTGTCTTTAACGCCCTCCTCCCGAACGGGGGGGGCGTGCAGGTTAGGGTCCTGTCCCTGGCAGGCGGGCTTCTCACCGGTGAATGCCGCTTCCCCGGCGGCCCGGCCCAGGCAGGGGGGAACCAGGGCGCCCCGCTGCCGCCGTTGGTGCTCTTCCAGGCCCTGCCCAAAGGCGCTAAGATGGACCTCATTGTACGTCAGGCCGCCGAGGGAGGGGTTACGGAGATCGTTCCTTTCATATCCGCCTATTCTGTGCCTAGGCCGGAAGATTCCCGGGGCCGGATTGAGCGGTGGCGGCGCATCATCCGGGAGGCCCGCCAGCAAAGCGGTTCGGGGATAGCCACTGTCGTGCGGGAGCCGGCTGCCTTCGACGCCCTTCTTGCGTACTGGGAGGAGCTTAGGGGGAAGTATGAACGGCCCGCGGGTCTTTTCTTTCATCAAGACCCCCTTGCACAGGGTTCTTTCCATGAGTATCTTGGTAAGTACCCTGATGTGGCGGTTTTTGCGGTGGGCCCGGAGGGAGGTTTCTCCCCTGAGGAGGTTTCCCGCTGTATGGCGGCGGGTTTTAAACCCCTCACCATAGGCGATACTGTCTTGCGGGCTGAGACTGCCGCCCTGTATGCTCAGGCGGTTATACGTATTATTCTTTTGGAGAGCACTTTGTGGATGCTGAAAGTAAGCCCTTAGTGGAGAGGATCTGTCTGCTCAAGGTGCCCATAGATATTGTGCCTAAGGAGCATTTTGAGGCCCTCATCTTTCAATTGCTGGACTCCCAAAAAGGCGAAAATATCGTACTCCTTTCGCTGTGGGATCTCCTCAAGGCCAGACGGAATGGGGAATACCGTACCTTTATCTCCAGCGCTTCCCTGGTCATCCCCATTTCCAAGAGCTTAGTCGGAGGCGCCAGGTTCCTGACCGGAAAGACCCCTGTGCGTTACATGCCCTTCGATTTTGTGGTCAGCCTCCTGACCATACTGGAAAACCGGGAATTCTCCGCCTACCTTTTGGGCGGAAAAAAGAAGACCCTCAAAAAAGCTGAAAAAAACATACGCGAAACCTTCCCGCATCTCCGGATAGTAGGCCGTTACCCCGGCGGTTTTAAACGCCAGGAAGAAGGGCCTCTCTTCCTGGCTATACGCAAGGCGTCTCCTGCCCTCCTCCTGGTAGGCAAAGGGGTAAAGGGAGGGGAACGGTGGATAGCCCGGAACAACAGCCATCTCAACCGGGGACTCCGCCTGTGGTGCAGCGATCTCTACGATGTTTTCGCCGAACGGAAACGCCGTCCTTCCCGGGGTATGTTTGACAAGGGCCTTGAGTGGATGGGCCTCTGCATTTACAATCCTCTCCTGATTTTCAGGCTTTTTCTCTATCTTTTTTACAAGTTCCTGCTGCTTATTTACAAGCTGTTTAAAAAGAAGGGATAGCCCAAATCTGGCTTTTTAAAACAATCCCCGGATCTTTCCTTCGGCGTCTATGTCTATGTCCATGAAAGCGGGCCGGGAAGGAAGGCCGGGCATAGTGGCGATGTCCCCGCAGAGGGGGTATACAAAGCCCGCGCCGGCGGCAAGGCGTACTTCCCGGACAGGGAGCCGCCAGCCTTTGGGAGCGCCCTTGAGGGCGGGGTCATGGGACAGAGAGTATTGGGTTTTGGCCATACATACCGGAAGGGCGGCGAACCCCTGGTCCTCAAGTTTGTCCAGGCCGGAGCGGACGCCTTCGGCAAAGTCCACGCCGTCAGCGCCATAGACTTCCCGGGCTATGGTTTCTATCTTGCCGGCCAGGTCCTTTTCTTCGGGGTAGAGGTATTCAAAATGGGAAGGCAGGTCCGCGGCTTTTTCCACCGCCCGGGCCAGATCCACGGCGCCTTCGCCGCCTCCTGCCCAGTGCCGGGCAACTACCGCGTCGGCGGCGCCGGCTTTGACGGCTTCGGTACGGACAAGATCCCACTCGGCCCCGGTATCCCCCGGAAAGGCGTTGACGGCGGCTACTACGGGGACGCCGAAGCGCCGGACTATGGCGATATGGGCCTTCAGATTGGCGATTCCCTTCTTCAAAAGGTCCAGGTTCTCCTCCCGGTACTCCGGAGGAAGCGGCTTGCCGGGGGTTACCGCAGGACCGCCGCCGTGGGATTTAAGCGCCCGGATCGTGGCGACCAAAACTACCGCGTTGGGGATAAGGCCCGAGGCGCGGCATTTGATGTCGAAAAATTTTTCCATCCCCATATCGGAACCAAACCCACTTTCGGTGACCACGTAATCGGCGTACCGGACCGCCAGGAGGTCCGCGATGATCGAGGAATTCCCGTGGGCGATGTTGGCGAAAGGGCCGGTATGAACAAAAGCGCCCTGGCCTTCCAGGGTCTGGAGGAGGTTGGGTTTAAGGGCTTCCCTCAGAAGAACCGTCATGGCCCCGGCCACCCTTAAGTCTTCGGCGGTGAGGGGGTTTCCCTTCCTGTCAAAGGCGGCAACCATGCGGCCAAGGCGTATCCGCAGGTCCGGCAGGTCCTTCGCCAGGGCCAGAATTGCCATGACTTCGCTTGAAACGGCAATGTCGAAGCGGCTTTCCCGGAGCGGCCCGTCGGCCCGGTCCCCAAGGCCGGTAATGATATGCCGCAATGCCCGGTCGTTCATGTCCACTACCCGGCCTATACTCACCCGGCAGGGGTCTATGTCCAGCTTTCTAAGGCCCAGCTTTTCGAAATAGGCCTCCGACCACCGGGACTCGTGGTAGATCCGGGCGTCAATAGCGGCGGCGCAGAGGTTGTGCGCTGCGGATACCGCATGAATATCCCCGGTCAAATGGAGGTTAAAGTCTTCCATAGGGATGATCTGGCTGTACCCGCCCCCGGCGGCGCCCCCCTTGATCCCGAAGGTGGGTCCCATAGATGGCTGCCGCAAAGCCGCCGCCGCGGTCTTCCCGATGCGGCCCAAACCCTGGACCAGCCCCACCGTGGTGGTGGTCTTGCCTTCTCCCAGGGGCGTGGGGCTGATGGCGGTGACGTTGATATACTTTGCCCGCCGGGGGGCCAAATCCGGCGACGTTAAGAGACGCCAGTCTATTTTCGCCTTGTAAAGGCCGTATTCTTCAATCCATTGGGAAGGAATTCCCATCCTTCCGGCAATATCGCGTATCTTTTCAATTTTTGCTGCCTGGGCAATTTCAATATCCGAGGGCTGCTGCGGGGTAATGTTCATATTTCCAGTCTAAAGGCAAATTTTTGGCGCGTCTATACTGGGGGTATCCTTTACCTGGATTGAGAACGTGAAACCCCGTATCTCCGGGGCGCGCTTATGGTTTTACCCCATCTGACATCGGCGCTTATCTTGACAGGCTCAAAATTTTTTCTGCCCTCGGTGTTTTCGATGAGCGACCGGGCTGCCAGATACCCCCGCTCATAGTTGGGGATGCTCACCGTGGTAAGATCTACGGTCTCGGCCAGTTCGCAGTTGTCGAAGCCGGTAACCGCCACATCTTCGGGAACCGTATAGCCTCCTTCCTT
>JAISOQ010000314.1 GCA_031275515.1 Treponema sp.
AGGGCCGCCGTATTCCGTACCACCCCGGCGACAAGGGGGCCCGCTTCGGTAACCCCTATGTGGAGGAGGACATCGTTCCGTGCGGCAAAAAGCCGGTTGGCCCGTATCGTCTCCGCCACAGAAGAGGCTTTCATGGACACAAGGACATCCTCAAAGCCAAAGTCCCGGAAGACGGCGAGTTCCCGTTCAGCGGCGGTTACCAAGGCTTCCGCCCTGTCCAAGACACGGGTTTCCACCTGCCCCCTCAGATCCCCAGGGAGACTTCCGCCGTTTACCCCTATGCGCAGGGGAACGCCCTTGGCGGCAGCCCGGGAGAGCACCTTTTCGACGCGCCCGCGTCCGCCTATGTTTCCGGGATTGATCCTGATTTTCGCAATGGGAAAATCCATACACCGGAGGGCGATCCGGTAATCAAAATGAATGTCCGCCGAAAAAGGCATAGCAACCCGGGCAGCCAGGTTCCCCACAATTTCGGCGGCTTCCATGTCCGGCACGGCAAACCTGAGAAGGGCGCACCCCATATCTCCCAAACGGCGTATCCGTCCGCAGAGAGCTTCTCCCCGTTCATCTTCAAGATCTTCAAAGGAAAGACGATCCTTCCACATGGTCTGAACAGCAACGGGATAATTGCCCCCAACATACAGAGAATTTACATGCTCAAATCCGCCGATTTTAATTACCTGGGACATATAATGAGGGATGAAGCGAAAGGAATCCCTCCGCAGGAATTCCTTTCGCTTAGTTCAAGGGTATTACAGACTGGTCATCGAGAGAACCATCGCAAAAAGAGCAACGGTTTCGCAGATACCAACCACCGCGATGTACTGGGCAAAACCCTTACCGGTTTCTCCCTGGGCATCCGCCGAAGCGGCCCCCGCCTGCCCCTGGGCAATAGCCGAAAAAGCCATTGCCAACCCGGAAGCGATGCCGAACCCGAGGTACAGCCATCCGTTGTCCGGATTCCCCGTGGCAGCGGCCTTCATCTGGCCCATCAAAATAAAGCCGTAGAAGGTCTGGGTCAGCGGAGCGCCCGCAAAGGTCAGCAGGGTCATCGGAGCCGGTTTATTGCTCAAATAGCATTTTTTCCACGCGCCGATAGCAGCCTGACCTGCAATACCAATACCGATTGCCGAACCGACCGCAGCAATACCCATTACAAGACCTGCACCTAATAGTCCTAAACTCATAACCGACTCCTATTTACATGCACAAATGCATCATTTTATATCCGTTTTTGCAAACGGCTTATATACAACGCCCGCCCAAGTAAGACCCAAATGACCTGAAAATTCCAGAGTATTCAAGCGCACCGCATGAACAAGCACCGACAATACGTTGAGAATTAAATTTAACCCATGCCCGAACACCAAAAGGATGATCCCAAGGAAAATGAGAAAATTCCCCAAAAGCGGACCCGCCATAGCGTTCACCGTCGCAGAAATCGAGGCCCCCGCAAGTCCCACCGCCCAAAGCCTGATGTAGGACATAATATCGGAAAACACGTTGGTTATACCCAGAATCACCGATATGATGTTTTGCAGACTGTTCACGATGGATTTTACTATGCTCCCCTCGTAACCCGCAAACACGAAGCTCAAAGCAAACCCGCCGGCGATAAGGTAGAGGGACGCCGGGAGGAAAGGGATAGTCCGGAAACTGTTGCTCACTACCAAGGTCAGGACCACATTGTACATCCCTATAAGCATGGCCAGGGAACCTAACTCCCCGAACCATTTGAGGGACTTGATGTTCCTGAATATGCCCTTAATATGAGCGATACTGAGCTGCAACAGGGCCAGGGAGAAACAGAAGATCTGCAAATTCTGATCCACGATGGCTTTTGCCCCGGCGGATTGGGCGGCAACGGCATTGGAGACCAACGGCAAAGACAGGGTCTGAAAAATGGCCGGGAGAACCGCCGCATCAATGCCGAACCAGGTACAGGTGAGCACACCCCAGGCGAAGTTTGAAAAGCCCAGAAGGAGGAGGAGCTTTAAGGCCTGGGGAACCCCTTTCTTGGAGGTTTTTAGGACGCCGATAATGCCGATAAGCAGAAGCAAAGCGCCATAACCCGCATCGCCGAAGATCATGCCGAAAAAGATGACGAAGAAGAACAGGAACCATCCTGAAATGTCAACTTCGTAGTAACCCGGCACAACTTCCAGAAAGTCCGTCAAGGGATAGATAAGGCTCGCAAGCTTATTGTTTTTAAGCTTCGTGGGAACCGGATCCTCCGGGGTGGGATCGCCGGCGACAAAAGCCCAGCCGTTTTCCGCGGCGGCCCGTTTGAGCAGCCCCAGATCGTCCTGGGGGATATACCCGGTAATCCAGGAAACCGTAAGTTCCGCCGGAGCGCCCTCCAAAAGATCCATCCCGGCCCGGGCGGTTTCAAACTCTATGTCGGAAGCCAGAGTTTTAAGATGCCGGCTTATCGCTTCCCCCTGAGGGGCAAGGCCCTTAAATTCGGTCTCAATTTCCGCCAGCCTGGACTGAATGTTCCCGGCGGCTTCCGCCAGCTCCGAAAGGGATTTTTCAGGCAGAACCCAAGGGGCCGTCTCCCCCGGAAGGGGCTCCAGGGCCACGCAGTAAACTGCGGTCTTGTCTTTACCCAACAGGATGAGCCTCTCGTCGCCGCCCAAGGCTTCATAGGCCTTATGGGAAAGCTCGTAGGGGATAAGGGTCACCCCCTTTCCCGCCAGTTCCGCCAAAAGCCGGGGGTTAAAATCCCCCCATTTTTCGATACGGCTCCGCTCTCTGGTATTCCAGGACAGCTGTTCAAGAAGCGACTTTTTCTCCTCGCCCAGGGACAACACCTTCTCCACAAGTTCCCGGGAGTCCGGGGTTTTATGTTTGGAAGAATCGGAACCTTTTTCCTTGACCACATAGGATTGCAGGATGCCCAGGGCAGTTTCAGAGCGGGACTTCTGATCCAGCAAGCTCGAAAGCGCCGCCGAAGACACATTCCGTTTTTCCAGATGAACCACCCCAAGTTCCCGGAGACCTTCCAAAGAAGCCTCCCGGCTCTTATTCAGCACCACCAGGGATATTTTCTTCATGGGTACGATCACGATATGGCTCCCTTGGAGACGGCAATCCCTTGAGCCGCCCGGGCAAGGCCGCGTTTGGCGATTTTTCCCCGGACCACCGCAGAGGTCTGCTGATCTCCCAAATAGACCTGTATCTTCTTGATGTTGCCCCTGGTCTCGGGGATCTTGATCTTTTCAAAGAGGTTGACCCGCTGGGTAGTAACCCGTAATTCATGATCCAGCCTCCGCCGCTGTTCCTCCAGGGTCTCTATTTCCAGGTCCAGGAGCAGCACCTGTTTCATCCGGTCCACCGCCACATCAAGCCACAGGGGGGTACGGATAAGATCGTAGGTTTCCACCACAAATTCCGCCCCTTCAAAAAGGGGAATAACTACGCCGGCGATGTTCCCCACAGAGGTCTTCACACTGGTTATTTTGAGGAGGTCAGGGGTAAAGACGCCGGTTTCGCCGAAGACGGCGATCCACGTCTGAAATGCCTGATTAAGCCGGTTTCGTTCATCTTCCCGCTCCCTGACTTTAAGTTCCGTAGTCCTGATTTCCGCCTGGAGCTGCTGCTTTTTCAACATCAGGGTAGGAAGATACCGCCGGAACATCTTGAGGGAGTCTTTCTGTTTCTTGAGCTCGTTCTTGGTGAGCTTTATCTTTGCCATTACCCCTCACTACTTCTTGGGCCAAAACTTCTCGATGAGTTCTGTCCGCAGTCCCGTTTCTTCAGGGCTGAAACAGTCCGCAAGGATTTCCCAACCCAGGTCCAGCGCCCGTTCCAGGGGGATGTTGACCGAAAGGTCCATCATCTCTTTCTCGAATTTATCCCCGTATTTGAGGAGCTTGTCGTCCCAGGATGTCATGATAAAGCCCATAGCTTTCTTTTCCAGAGTATCTTTGAAGGCGGAATAGAGCTTGATCATGCCGTCCATCAGGGCCCGGTGATCCGACCTGGTCTTACCGTTTACCTGTTGTTTTAACCGGGACAGGGACCCAAAAGGCTCGATCCGTCCGTTCTTGAGGTAATACTGGCCTTCGGTGATATACCCCGTGTTGTCCGGTACCGGGTGGGTCACGTCATCGCCGGGCATGGTAGTTACTCCCAGGATGGTAATAGACCCGGCGGTCTCGAAGTCAACGGCCTTTTCGTAGCGGGAGGCAAGCTGGCTGTAAAGGTCTCCGGGATAACCCCGGTTACTGGGAACCTGTTCCTGGATGATCGAGATTTCCTTCATGGCGTCGGCAAAGTTGGTCATGTCCGTAAGGAGGACCAGCACGTCCTTGCCTTGAAGGGCGAATTGCTCCGCCACGGCCAGGGACATATCGGGGATCATCAGACATTCCACCGTAGGATCGCTGGCGGTATGGACGAACATTACCGTCCGGGGAAGGGCGCCCCCTTCTTCCAGGGTATCCTTAAAGAAAAGGTAATCGTCGTATTTGAGGCCCATACCCCCCAGGACGATGACATCAACTTCGGCCTGCATAGCGATGCGGGCCAAAAGATCGTTGTAGGGTTCCCCGGAGACCGAAAAAATCGGAAGCTTCTGGGAGACCACCAGGGTATTAAAGAGGTCGATCATGGGGATGCCGGTACGTATCATCTTCCGGGGGATGATGCGCTGGGAGGGGTTAACCGAGGGACCCCCGATGGGGATGAGGTTCTCGTGGAGGGCCGGCCCTTTGTCCCGGGGCGCGCCGGAACCGGAGAAGACCCGTCCCATGAGGTTTTCCGAAAAGGAGACCTGCATCTCCCGGCCCAGGAAACGGACCGTGTCGCCGGTAGAAATGCCCCGGCCCCCGGCGAATACCTGGAGGGAAACCAGGTCATTTTCCAGACGGTTCACCTCCGCCAGGGAGACGCCGAATACGGTATCCACTTCCGCAAGGTCCCCATAGCGGACCCCATCGGCCCGCACGGTGATAACGCTTCCGGTAATGGATTCAATCTTGCTGTATACCTTCTTCATGTTTTCCTATTCCCCTTAAGCCAAGTATTTTTCCGCCGACGCCTCTATGCCGCCGGAACGTTCGGCCACCGTGGATTCGATTTCCTTTTCCAGGGAAAGGAACCGTTCGCTCTGCCATTCCGAACCATTGTAGTCCAGGAAACGCTGCCTGAGGCGGTTAAACCAGGACCGGGCCTCGTTTTTATCCGCAAAGGAAAGCTTTGACGCCAAAATCCTGAGAAGCCGGGTAAAAATATGCTTCTGCCGCTCCGGACTTACCGCGGAGTCTACCGCGTCAAAGGAGTTCTGCTGGAAGTACACGGCATCCAAAAGGTCGCCTTTAAGGTAAACCACATAGTCGTCTATACTCGTGCCTTCCTCGCCGACTACCTTCATCATCTGCTCTACCTCGCTACCCCTGGCCATAAAGCTATGGGCATAGGAGACTTTATCTCCCGGCAGGATGCCCTTGTACTTGGACCAGGAATCCAAGGGATGTATGGCCGGATACTTGCGGGCGTCCGAGCGTTCCCGGGAAAGACCGTGGAAGGCCCCAACCACCTTGAGGGTCGCCTGGGTTACAGGCTCTTCAAAGTTACCTCCCGCAGGACTGACGGTTCCGCCTATGGTAACCGAACCCATTGAGCCGTCTTTGAGCCGTACCAGCCCCGCCCGTTCGTAGAAACTGGCGATAGTGGATTCCAGGTACGCGGGAAAGGCTTCCTCTCCGGGGATTTCCTCAAGACGGCCAGACATTTCCCGCATAGCCTGGGCCCAACGGCTTGTGGAGTCCGCCAGGAGAAGGACGTTAAGACCCATCTGACGGTAGTATTCCGCCAGGGTCACCGCAGTGTATACCGAGGCTTCCCGGGCCGCCACAGGCATGGAGGAGGTGTTACAGATGATCACCGTCCGTTCCATAAGGGAGCGCCCGGTTTTGGGATCCAGGAGTTCAGGGAACTCTTTGAGGGTTTCCACCACTTCGCCGGCCCGTTCCCCGCAGGCGGCAAGAATCACGATGTCCACATCCGCATGGCGGCTGGTGATCTGCTGCAAAACCGTCTTTCCTGCACCGAAAGGACCGGGGATACAGTAGGTCCCCCCCCGGGCCACGGGGAAGAAGGTGTCGATAAGCCTGACCCGGGTGACCATGGGTTCCTCAGGCTTGAGCCGCTCCTCATAACAATCCACAGGCCGCTTGACGGGCCAACGGAAGGACATAGTCACTGGAAAGACATTGCCCTTTTCATCCGTAAGTTCCGCAATGGTTTCCCGGATCGAGTAGGACCCCGCCTCTTTTATCGAGGTTACGGTATAGGAGCCGTACATCCCAAAAGGCACCATGATACGGTGGGTAAAGGCCCCTTCGGGCACGGTCCCCAGGGTATCCGCCCGCTCCACTTTGTCCCCTGCTTTTACCGCCGGGGTAAACTCCCATATTTTATCCACCGGCAGGGGATCCAGGTAGACGCCCCGTTCCAGGAAATATCCCGCAGCCTCGGCGAGCTTGGGAAGGGGATTCTGGAGACCGTCGAAGACCTGCCCAAGAAGGCCGGGACCGACTTCTACCGCCAGCATGTCCCCGGTGTATTCCACCTCGTCCCCGATAGCGATTCCCTTGGTAATCTCAAATACCTGGAGTTGGGAAACATCGCCCCGGATTCGGATAACCTCGCTTTTGAGCTGCTTTCCGCCGGCTTTGACATAACCCACTTCGTTCATGGAGACCGCGCCTTGAAAACGCACGCTCACCATATTGCCGTTTACGGCAACTACTGTTCCTTTTGTTCCGGTCATTTCGGTACTCCCGATTCAACGCGCTTTGAGGCATGTTCCGGCTGTTCCTTGATGGACGCGTAAAGCCCCTTGTATTCCGCAAAGCCTTCTTCGGCCTTGAACAAGGCCCGCCGCTCCAAAAGCCGCAGTTTGAGAAGATAGGCAAATAACGTGTTATTGCTGAAATAATCAATGCCCTGGAAAAGCTCTATGGCGTCCCACCGGGCCTTGTCCAGAAATATTTCCGCCTCCAGGGGGGAATCCATGGCCGCCGCAGCCTTGGCCGCCGCCACGGCGCCCGCAGGATAATCCGGCGGATCAACCGCCGCGCCGCCTTCCCGTTTAAGGCGCTGAGCCCGGTACCGGGCCAGATTGAGCCTGAGGGAACGCTCCCAATTCCGCCAGTTGTTGATAAAAGCGGAAGAACAGGATTTTGACGGCTCCCCGCCGGAAGGCGCATCCGGGTCCAGAGAGCAGAAGTCCAGAAGCGCCAGATCAGCGCCCTTCACGGTGCTCCGGCAGAGGTCCCGAAAAGCCCGGGAACTCATAGGAGCGCTCTGTCCGTAGATGAGGGCAGGAAGCTGGGCGGCTAGATAATAATACCCCACGTTCCTATAGTCCTTTTGCCGCGTCTTTCAGGGTTTCCGCCAGCCTGGGGTTGAGGTAAGCCGACAGAAGTTCCGCCACGGATTCGGCGGAAAAATCATAGTACGCGGAACCGTCTTTGCTGGCGATACGGAAACCAGCGTCCAGGTTCCGGTCGAATTTGAGTTCCAACCCCTTCTTCAACTCCGCAGCAAGTTTGTCGGTAAAATAAGCGGCAAGACTATTAAGCTGGGCTTCGCTCAGGATAAGGTCCAATGCGTCCGTCCCCGCAGCCCAGCCTTTAAGAATATCGGGCAGCAGGGATTTGAGCGCATCGTCGCCCAAAGAAGAAGCGGTTTCCCGGACAATGATCCGGTCCAGGATAGCCTGAATCTCTGTTTTAAAGGCCAGCACCACATTCCGGGAAGCCTGGCCTACCGCCGCGATTCCCGCCTTTTCGGTCCGCTCCGCATCGGCTTTGGCCCTGGCAATGATCTCCTCCGCCTCTTTCCGGGCAGCGGCGACTATCCGTTTCGCCTCATCTTCCGCCTGAGTTTTAAGACGGGATGCATCTTCCGCAGCGGAGTCAATACCCTCCCGCTTGATTTTATCGATGAGTTCCTGTAACTGGATTTCCATAAGCTCCTCTTTCAAACAAAACTTTAATCCCGCAGATTCAAATATGTCAAAATTTTCTTGATCTTCCTACTCACTATCGCGTATATCGCTTCCGGGTCTTCGTAATCTTCCACCCTTTTCTTTATCATAGTATCAATCTCATCTGCAATATCTTCCGCCTTTGAAAATTTCGCGGGATCAAGAGAGTCCAAAAACACAAGAAGGCCTTTCAGTCCCCCAATTTCCTGGGCTAAAAACACCTCGTTTTCATTATAGACATAGCTGGTTATTTCCTCACCCCTAAAGCGCTTTTCATAAAGCTCAACAAGGACCCTGATGTCTTCGAGACTGTTTTCAATTTCCGCCCGAAACATAATGATAAACAATTCCGCTCGATTAATCATAACTATTATTCCCTGCCATATCTACTATCCTTAACCGCATCTATTATTCCTTTCTTAGTCCTTCCGCTCCAGTTTAATAGGTTTTTCAAAATATATCTAGTTCAATCTGAAATATCAACGAAAAAAACGCTCGTTTTTTCAATAATTTACACTCCCTATTGGGTCAAATCTTTAGGCTGCCCCTTGGGATTCACCGGAGGGTCCTGGCTACTCCTGGGCGATACGGAATTTCAGGTACATCTCTTCCAGGGCTTTCCGGGGGCCCGGAGCCGAAGTGCGCCGCCTGAAAGCCGCCGTGTCCCGGCGGTCTATGTAAAAATCGTATGCCGCCCGGGGATCGGAATTGCGGACTATGGTATATGCCGGACAGCCTCCCAAAAACGACCGGACTTCGTCGTGTCCCACCGCCATAATACCAAAACGGCCAAGACGGGAACGGACCTCCCGGATTTCCTCGTAAGACAGTCCAAAAAGAAATTCCTCCAGGGCCCAGCGGGTTTCATCATCATCAATGTATTTAACCAGAAATTCCTGCCAGTCCTTGCCTAAATCAAGGGAAATCCTGACGAGTTCGCTGGAGCCGTCCATGGTGCCAAAAATGGGGGGAGCGTTGTCCCGGGCGGTCCAGAGGGCCTCCAGGGCGGGCAGATGCTGACCTGACCGGGGATCAATGCCGTTTTCCCACAAGACGATAAGATCATTAGCCAGGCGGCGTTTAATATCCATGGAAAAAACCGGATCTTCCAGACAGGAGAAGTAGACTTCTTCGGCCATGAGGGTACAAATAACGGAAAAAACGATCTCCCGTACCTGGGAATAAAGGTCATTTCTATCCTGTACCAAAAGGGCAATAAAAGAAAAGGCATGGCACTTGGCGATGAGGAAGCTTCGGGTGGCGACAATGCGGGTAGGGATATGCAGCAGCCGGGTGGAAGGCGCAAATTCGCAGAGGGACTCCAGCAGCATATTTTCATCCCGCACTACGCCCCGTATAGCCTGAACTTCCCGTATGGATGGAAATAGAGAAATAGCCTCTCCCAGAGATTTTAAAGCTATAAAACGTTTCCGTACAAGGATGTTTTCTTCCGGATGTATCGCTTCAAGGTAGGACTCTATTTCTTCAACCAGGCGTTCCTCCTGGTCTTTTAACCCCAGTCCGACCAAACCATCCCTCTCGAAAACAAGAGAGGATTCCAACATAATACAAATTTAACTTGTTTTTCCAGATAAATCAACATAACTGGAAGGCAGGGACAGAGCGCGCAATGTTATAATTCCTTATGGGATAATGAATTAACCCATAAAGATTATTTTGTTCATAGTTTTGTAATTCCTTGCGGAATAAAGAATCCCGGAGCCTGCTCAAAGCTTGACCACGTTCAATTCCCTTTCTGGAAAAACCATGCTAACGTAAGTTCGACAAAGAGAAAAAAGTCCGCCGGACTTTAGTCCATCTGCGTTTACTTAAAGAGTTGACAAAATAGTTCTAACCCTGTTTATAGCCGGACAGGTAACATTTTCTGAATTCATTTCTATATTAATGTGAGTTCGACGGAAAGATCAGACAGGCGCAGGTAAAAGCCGATTAGCATAGAGTTCCCGAACAGAGGGTTTATGCTGCAAGAAACTGTAGGCTGACAATGCCCCGAACAGATTCACCTGGTAATTGGCAAGACTCCGATGCCAACTATGCTCTATTTGGCAGATGTTCTTCAGAAAGTCATTGACCGATTCTATGACTACCCGTTTCCGTAATAACACCTTCTTTTCCATTGCCATCACCTTGTTCTTCATGTTCGCTTTCAGCCGGGTTATCAGTTTTATCCCCTGCCGATACAGCCGTTCAAACAATTCCTACGATATATACCCCCTGGTCTCCAAAGAGTTTCCCCCACAATTCACGGCAGAGATGGTCTATTACCCCAGGGTTCCAGTCATCCACATTGCCCCAGGCGCATAACTCCCCCCAGTCGTGGAGTTTGAACCCGTAAAACCATCCGGTTGCACTTTTTCCCCCTCCGCATACCCCTAAACAGGTTATGCTGGTAAATACGCCGGTTGTAGCATACTTTCAGCGGCGTTGTATCGATAAAGCCGATGCCTGCTGGCTTTCCCTGTCGAAAAAGCTGGGCATACAACGCCAGGGGGAAGGCGCTACTGCTCATGAGCTCCACAAACCGGTTGTAACTGACCAGATGGGAGAAATAGCAGGCAAGCTGCTTACTAACGTGCTCCTGATAATACCCTTTGAAACACCGGTATCCGCTGAGGTGAAATAGTATCGCAATAGTCATCACCTCCCTGAGGGTCAGGCGGCTCCGGGGAAACCCCCGGCCCCGCCGGTGTCGGTCGGCAACAGATGGGTTGTGCAATAGCGCTCAAGCCTGGCAGAAAAGTCATCGACATCACAAAAAATCCGGGTTATACTGTTGTCATTCATAAGCCCCCCCTCCCGTTTCCTGTATAATGAGGTGTTAGTTATCCCATTATACCCTGTTCGGCTAGGGGGTTCTTCTTCTCGTCGAACTCACGTTAATTAGCGGATAAATTTTTCATTATTTTTAATGGCGTAAATATTTTAAATTTAGCAACATGTATTGGACAGAGCACAAGTATCCAGACACAATTAAACTTGTGGATTTTTTTTGGAATTTGGGCGCATTCGGTCTGTAGACGGACCGGGATCCAATTCTCCGGCCCCCTCCGGGAGTCTATGGGATTTCCGCTTCTATCCCTGGTACGGTTTTGTTAGGGACGGACCCTTTTTTGGAGGGAAAACTCACATTTTCATTGCTGTCTAAACGCTAAAAATAATTTTTAAGAATTTGTTTGAAAATCTGTTGACAAAAATTCTTTGGCATAGTGTCCTGCCCACGCTGAACTTGCCGGAATTTGACAGAGCTTATAAGCTAGTCCAACAGGAAGTCCTGGAGGGACTATGGGCAAGAGGAAGCGTTGTACCGCAGAAGAAAAGATACGCATATTGCGGGAGA
>JAISOQ010000007.1 GCA_031275515.1 Treponema sp.
GCAACCACTATTTCCCGGAGTGGATTGCTGAGCGTAGCCGGCAATGAAAGCGCCGGAACCTTGACGGTCAGGGCGGCATGGTCCTCCTCCGGTGAGACGGCAAGCGGAACCGCTGCGGTTACCATAGCAACCATCGAAGCGGAGATTCCTTCAAATCTCACTGTTGTATTATCTCCGGATAAAACAGGGCTTGAACTTTCATGGTATACCGTAAAAAACGCCGCAAGTTACAAAGTATACCGTTCAACCAACGGTATATATTACTCCTATCTGGCAGATACCGCCTTTGCCTCCTACAGGGATACGTCCGTTACCGCCGGTTCTTCCTGCTATTACGCGGTAAGCGCCGTAGTAAACGGCCAGGAAACGCAAAAATCCGCCGCGGCTTTCGGGTTTGTCACACCACATTTTAGGTTACCGGCACATTCAGATTCATACCCGATAAACCTTCCAGCCGGTTCCAAACACTACTACCGGCTCGCCGTCAGCGCCGGACAGAGTTATACCATAACCTGGCAGGACGGAAACGGTAAAGATGCCGGCTATTACATTCAATGTACGGCATGGCAAAACGACGGGACAGCGATATTTACGAATGTCTCTAGCGGGTACACATCGCCCAAAATTTTTACCGCCGCTGCCGCAGGATATGTTACCGTGGAAGTGAGAAACACATCCAGTTCAACCAGCTATGACTACCAAATCTATTATTGAGCGGCCATGAACAAAACATGGGACAGGTCCCGCATATATTTACTTGAGGAGGCGTTTGTGAAGAACAAATTCCTGCTGCTTTTCCCGGTTCTCTTTCTTGCCCTGCCGGGTCTTACCTTCGGGGATATTAAGTTCTATTCCGGCCTATATCTGGGAGCGGATTGGGACCGTCCGGCTGACGATGGAATGATCTCTGCCGGCGGGGACATACAGTTAGGTTTTGAAATAGGTGATTTTGATTACGATGATTTTATTCTCGCGTTCTTTGGGAATGCGGGGATAGACACAGGTCAGCCCAACGAGCCAAATTTTTATTATGGCGGAATGGCGGAAATTTATTTTGGGGAAGGCAATGCTAAACTGGGCGCGGCTCTGGGAGGCGGGTGGAATACGGGAATCACTGCGTTAAAGAACAACAGCTTTCCTGTGCGCGATTCATTCTATATACGCGCGGGAATACCGATCAACTTTTCCGGTATAATTAAATGGAGCCTTTATTATGATTATTATTTTGACACAGGCTCACGCCTGGGCATAATCTTCCATTTTTTCCCCTTCTTTGAAGTTTTTTGATGTCAAAATTATCCGTAAATTGTACCTGAAAAATATTTCCCCTTCGTTAACCCTTCCGCCCCTGCTGCAGCAGAACCGCCGCCAGTTCCCGGCTGTCCGCGGCGATGATCTCTTCCCGGATATCCTCATCCTGAAGGCGGACGCCTATGGCGGCGAGGAACTGTATGTGGGGGCCTGAAGTTTTCCGGGGAGAGATGACCATAATGAAAAGCCGGGATTTTTCGCCGTCCAGGGATTCAAAATCGATCCCCGCCTTTTTTATACCCACCGCCACCGCGATGTCCTTTATCCCGTCGGTCTTTGCATGGGGCAGGGCGACGCCGTGCTGCATACCGGTACTCATGGTTTTTTCCCGCTGGAGTACATCCGCCAGGACCCGGTCCCGGTCTTCAAGCTTTCCCTGTCTGGCCAGAATGTCCACGAGTTCCTCCACCAGCTCCTCCTTGGTTTCACCCCTGAGGTCTAAAGAAATACAATCCGGCCTAATCAGGGAAAGAATCTCCCCGCTCCTGCGGCCTCCTGTATCGGCAATCTCCTTCTTCATGGCCTTGGGGTCGGCGGAATCCTTGAGCTTTTGGATGGATTCGCTGAGGGCAAGGATGACCTCGTACACCGCAGTTTTGACAAAAGGCATGTCGTCCTGGGCGGTAACGATGGTCACCCTATGTTCCTCCTCGATAATAGAGAGGGCTGTATCGTCCTTCCGGGCCTGGGACAGGCCGTCGTCTATATTCATCATCTGGACGTAGAAACCTTCGGCTTTAAGGTCTTTAAGCAGGGTATCCACCACCAAATCCGCGATTTCATCGGAATTGAATTCCCATAGGGCAGTGGCGGTATCGCCGCCTTTTACAGGCTTCCGCGTTCCAGGGCCGGGCATTCTTAAAGCGGCATTGAGGAGCGGCGGAGCGGCCAGAGTGGTGATGAGGGTCATGAGGATGATGACTCCAAAGAGCTGATTGTCCAGGATGCCCGAAGCGATCCCTATGCCGGCGATGATCAGGGCCACCTCGCCCCGGGGTACCATTCCCGCGCCTATGCGCAGGGCGCCCCGGAGGTTGAAACCCAGGAGCAGGGCGGGACCGCCGCAGCCTGCGATCTTGGTAACGACCGCCGCCAGCGTGTAGATGGCGCCGAAGATCAGCACCTGGGGAGAGATGATTTCCCTGACATTCACCATCATCCCCATGACCGCGAAGAAGACCGGGACGAAGAATTCGTAAAGCCCGTGAATGCGTTCCTGAATCACCGCGGCAATGTCGGTCTTGGAGAGGGAAAGGCCGGCGACATAGGCCCCGATGATCATGGCCAGGCCCTGTTTTTCAAAAAAACCTGCCAAAAGGAGGGCTATGCCCAGGGCCAGGATGGAAAAGTCGAAGGTGTGCCTGAAGAGTTTGAGAAAGGCGGCGATACGTTTGGAAAAGACAAGGCCCAGGGCGGTAAAGCCGAGCCAGATGCCAAAGGCCCTTCCGGCTATGCTCAGGATGCTGACCGCGTTCAGGCTTCCCTGGCCGCCCGAAAGGAGGGCCACGATCCCCAAAACCACCGCCAGGGCGATGATCCCCAGAACATCGTCAAAGACCGCCGCCGCCAGGATAGTAACCCCTTCGGGAGAATCCATCTTCTTCTGATCCGAAAGGATTCGGGCGGTGATGCCTACGGATGTGGCGGTAGACAGGACGCCCAGGAACAGGCACTGGGGGTCCATGAAGGGCACGCGGAGGAGGAGCGCCCCGGTCAGAGCGCCCAGGCCAAACGAAAAGATCACCCCCCCTATGCCGATGATCCCGCCGGCCAAAGAATACCGCAGGAAGAGGCCCAGGTCCGTTTCAAGTCCCGAGGCAAAAAGCAGGATTATCGAAGCCACTGTGGCGAAGGCGTAGAGTTCCGGGTTTACCGCAATGCCGGCGGCTTCGCCCAGGGGGAAAAGCCCTTGGGGAAAACCCGGCAGGGGGATGCCCCCCAATGCGTAGGGGCCTATGACGACCCCCGCTAAGAGTTCCCCCAATACCGGCGGAATTCCTATCCGTTTAACCAGCCGCCCGCCCAGCCTAACCGCAAAAATGATAATGCCCAGCTGGAAAACCAATTCCGACATGAGTTC
>JAISOQ010000029.1 GCA_031275515.1 Treponema sp.
TAACGGCATTACCGCTCACATAGAACTTTCTACTTATATCCTGGAATACCAGCCCCGCTGGCTGGCGGCGGGGGACAAGGGGACTATGATTGTAAAGAGCTTTAGATGTGACGGAAACATTTACCGTACCGGCCAGATGCTGGAAAAACTGCCGCCCCAAATTACCGAAACCGTGGCGGGGCCGACCCGGCAGTTCGCGCCGATTCCACCAGGTGGCATTGTTACCGAGCCTCTGCCGGAGGTCATATCCGATTGGGTTGATTTCTACAAAAACGTGGAAGCGGCCCTTGAGGGAAGGGAAGAATCGAAAATTAAGATTCCCGAAGTCCGCCGGGTGCTGGGGGTTATGGAGGCGGTTCGGAAATCCGCCGGGACGGGACAGACGGTAGTTCAGGAATTATGAGGTTTTGGAACAGTCTCAAGTTACAGGAGGTATTTTTATGTCACGGCCAGTTACTATTTTTTCAGTACAATGGAGGCGACATATATGAAAAGACTTATTACACTTGCGTCCGGGCAATTCGGCGATATTGGCCTGGAAGAACTTTGCGCGGCGGCGGCAAAAATGGGATATGAGGGGCTGGAATTGGCAACCCATGCCCATTTTGATGTTAAACGCGCCCTTAACGACGACAGCTATATTCCTTTTGTAAAGGAAACTCTTGCAAAGCACGGGCTTCAATGCCAGGCTATCAGCGCCCATTTGACCGGACAATGCGTGGGCGACCTTTGGGATGAACGGCTTGATAATTTTGCCCCCAGGGAACTCGCCGGAAAACCGGAAGCGATTCGCGCCTGGGCAGTAGAAGAAATGAAAAATACCGCCAGAGCCGCTCAAAAATGCGGCGTTAAGGTGGTGAACGGTTTTACCGGCTCTCCCATTTGGGCCCGCTGGTATTCTTACCCGCAGACATCAGAGGAAATGATAGAGGCGGGCTTTGCTCTTATTTATGATTTATGGTCGCCCATCTTTGACGTTTTTGACCAGTGCGGAATAAAATTCGCCCTGGAGGTACATCCATCGGAGATTGCCTTTGACTATTATACCGCCAAACGGCTGCTGGAAAAATTCAATTACCGGGAAACACTTGGATTTAATTTTGATCCCAGCCACCTTGTCTGGCAGGGCGTAAGCGAAACCGTGTTTATCCGTAAATTCGCCAAACGGATATACCATGTTCATTTAAAAGACGTGAAACTTTTTAAAAATGAACTGGCCGGTATTTTGGGTTCGTTTCTTCCGTTTGGGGATACCCGCCGGGCCTGGAATTTTGTTTCCCTGGGCCACGGCGATACCGATTTTGACGGCATAATCCGGGAGTTAAACGCGGCGGGCTATGAAGGTCCGCTTTCGGTGGAATGGGAAGATTCCGGTATGGACCGCTTTTTCGGCGCCGCTGAAAGCTGCGAATACGCGAAGCGTATCAATTTTTCCTCCTCGCTCATGGCGTTTGACGAGGCCTTAAAGAAATCGTAAATTCGAGGCTGCGCTGATCTGGATTCAATTATCCAGGGGGCAACAATAGTTGGAAAAGCGTTTGTATAAAAGCCTGGCGGCAATAGCGGCGCCCCTGGTCTTACAGAACCTTATTTCTTATGGTATAGGGCTGGCGGATAATTTTATGGTCGGTACCCTGGGGGACGTTTCCCTTTCGGGGGTGTTTGTCTCCAACCAGGTACAGTGGATACTCCATATGCTCAGTATCGGCATAGGCGCCGCCCTGGTGGTGCTTGCCGCCCAGTATGTGGGGAAAAAGGACATTGACAACGCGAAGGTGGTTATTTCCATCGCCATCAAAACGGCCCTGGGCGTAGGGCTTTTTTTTACCCTGCTGGTAACGTTATTCCCCCGCCGGATTTTATCTTTATTCACCGGCGATGAGGCCGTGGTTGCCGAAGGGATGCGGTATATCGGCATAGTCTGTTTTTCCTATATATTCTTTTGCGCTAACGGCGTCCTGCTTGCGTCCATGCGCTGTGTCCAAAATACCAAAATCGGGTTTTTAAGTTCCCTGACCGGTTTTTGCGTTAATGTTTTCCTCAACTGGATACTTATTTTTGGCAGACTGGGGATGCCCGTCATGGGAGTTGCCGGGGCCGCCGTAGCCACCCTGATCGCCCGGTTTTGCGAACTCTGCGTTACCGTTTTTTATGTCCGGTTTGGCGATAAAAGCCTGGGGTTCCGCCTCAAGGACATTGCCTTATACCACGCGGATATGCTCAAAGATTTTTTCAAATACGGCATACCGGTTATCCTGGGGGATATATTCTGGGGTATTGCGGGAAGCGTCCAGGTGGCTATCCTTGGCCGCATAGGAACCGATGTGCTGGCCGCCAATACCATTGCCGCCAACCTGCACCAGATTTTCAGCGTCCTCGTCTACGGCATTGCCGGCGCTACAGGGGTTATTATCGGGCAGACCGTTGGTTCCGGGGATTACGGGAAGGTTAAGGTTTACTCAAAAACCCTTCAGGTTATCTTCCTCTCCTTCGGGATGCTCACGGCACTGGTTATCTTTTTTTCAAGGGCCTTTATCCTCAGCCGGGGATTCCCGAACATTTCCGCCGCCGCCCATGCTTACGCCCTGCAATTTTTACTTGTTTTTTCAATTACCATCGTGGGTACTTCCTACCAGATGTCGGTACTGACCGGCATAGTCCGGGCCGGAGGAGCCACGAGCTTCGTGCTTATCAACGATCTTATCCATGTATGGCTTATCGTTATCCCCTCGGCTCTGCTTTCTGCTTTTGTGTTTCATTTCCCCCCGGTGGTAACTTTTGCCTGCCTTAAATGTGATCAGATCCTGAAATGTATCGTGGCGGTGATAAAACTGAACCGGTATGACTGGATGAAAAAACTTACCCGGTGAGTTCGGTTTTACATTCAAGGATACCGGCTAATTTGGCGGATTTATTTTCCGGCGAATTTATTTTCATATTACCCCGCATTTTGCAGGAATTACGTAGATAAAAATAAAAAGTCCTGGTTTACCCTGTCCGCATGGAACACGGGAATTTACATTCACTTATCCCCCTGGCCGACTTTAAGGCAATCCTTGGCCTTGATGACCGGGAAAATGCCCTTTCACAGTTTTGCCTTACTACGGCGACTTTCTCCATTGAGCAATACTGCAAGCGGCGGCTTGTACGCAAGAAGCGGTTTGAATTCCTCCCCTTCTATGGGGATTACATTTTTCCCCTGCGGGATTATCCGGTGCGGGAAGTCTTGGCGGTCTATCAGACCCACGCCCTGAAAGAAGCAATCATCGTTGAACCTGACTTATACCACACCATGCCGGATTGCGGGGAACTTGAGAATATCCCTTTCTGCCTTTCGGTTTCTCCCGCCTTACGGCTTGTCCGGGACTTGTCGGGACTGAAAGTACATTACCGGGCGGGGTATGTTCCGGGGAAGGCCGGGGACCCCTGCGGGGTCCCGGCTGATCTGGCCTCGGCCTGTCTGGAACTGGCGGCCTGGAACATGAGCCGTTACCGGGGAAGGCGTATCGGGATGACCGGGAACGTCCGGGGGAGCGGGAAGGACGGGGAACATCTGGAAGCCTCCATGCCGGAGAACGTGCGGGGGCTTCTGGAACCGTATCGGAGGAGAACGATATAGCGTGAAAGAGTTAAAGAGAGTGGGGAGTGAGTGCGACACGAGGTCGCTTGAATAGCTGACTAAGATATGAAAAGGAGGTGAGGAAAAGAAATATATCCTTCGGTCTACCCCTTCCATGTGGGGTAATGCTACCCATAGGTGCGTGTCTGGTAACGGACGGGTGCCAAGCTATGGGGACAACGCGGTAAACGGATACCCCCATTCCGGTAACGCCAGCATAAAGGGTACGTCATGGGTAAATTAAATGAACTGTTGCAAGGCTCGTCAACTACGACAAGCGAAAGGGGAATGATACGCTTGAACTAAAAAGTAAGGGTTCGTATCCGGCTTTTCACTTCGAGGCGGATAACATGGACAAGCGGCCCCGGGCTAAAGACAGACCCTAAAACGTACTGAAGTGGTATTTCAGCGGAACGTGGTAAACCCGATGGAGCCCCACGAGGGAACCAGCGGGCAGAGGATAGTATAAAAAGCAAAGGGCGTTCTGTAATGGGACGCATAGCCCCTGGTGGGGTACTCCGAAAGGGGGCTGACTTATACGAAAGGTCTCAGATTGCAAGAAGGGAAGGAACTGGAAGAACAAAGCCGGGGTGAATACTGGTGAATAACCGGACTACGGCTTTGGATGGATGAGAATAGATTCATTCATTACGACAGGAGAACCCTGGGCGGCAAAGGTAGTGGTGAATAACCGAAACCGGCAAGTATCCGGCAGATACTTGTTTACGTGAGGCTTGAGCCGTATGAAGGGAAACTTTCACGTACGGTTCTTAGGCGGGAAGGGGCGGAGCAATCCGCCCTGACCCAGCCGCCTTAGCCGAACGGCAAGGGTGTCCATCGTGAGGTGGAATCTGAAGGAAGCCGGAGGCAAAGTCCTGAACCGACGAACAGAAATCGCATAGAAGGCAGTACAGGGCGGACGAGCTTGCAGGTCAAAGTGAAGTCCGATACTACCCGAACCCTGATACTGTAAATGCGGCGGTTACATGGGACGAAGGTTACTTGCTCTTACCCGGGGAGGTCTTACATCTACCTTATACGGCGACTGACGAACCCGTCCCGCCGTACAAGAACCTATGCAGTAATGTATAGCTGAGGTGCAAGAAGTCAGCAGAGGCCATAGTACCGTGAGGGGGACCTCCTGAGAGATGGAACGAACCGGGCGGGAAGGGCCGAACAATGGAAGTTCCGGGAGTGGAGGGAAGGTAGACTGACGTGAAGAAGGCAGAAAACGGTGAGAACCGGCTCCCCTGAGTAGAGGAGGGTGGAACCCGAGGGAACTGAGGGAGTGCCGAGCGTAAGTATACTGGAAAGCACAGAAGGGGACAGTGTGGACAAAATGATTACCTGTAACTGCCTGACTATAGGATAGGCAAGTGGTAAGAGGTACCACACGCAATTCATTGAACCGCCGTGTACCGGACGGTACGCACGGTGGTGTGGGAGGACGGCTGCTCAAATAATGGGCAGCCTCCTACCCGATTGCAAACTGCCAGGCGAACCTCTGGTTCGCAAGCATGCCCATTTATCGGGATTTTTTGCATGAAGGGGCGGCAGAGCCGTCCTGAGCAAAAAATCCACAAGTGCAACAGGCTGCTAGCCAATGAAGCCCTCAAGGAGTAGTCTATGGGTAAAATTTACCCGCCGTTAAGCTAAACCGCCGTCCCCTT
>JAISOQ010000136.1 GCA_031275515.1 Treponema sp.
CGGTTTGTTTGTCCAGGGGATGAATATTGTCAAACTCGCCGCAGTCGATGATCACCGCCATGCCGGTATTGGCCACAATACGGGATACTTTGTACTGGTTTTCCCGTAATACCGGCCAGTTTTCCGTTATTGTCCCGGCATCGGTTTCTTTTTTCGACGCGTACATCGGAAGCTGTACGAACAGGAAGGGAAGGGTATCATCCCCCCAGTCGCTCCGCCACTGATCGATCAGGGAGAACATCAGAACCGCGTAATCTTCCGCCCGGGATTCGTCTTCCTCGCCCTGGTAGTACAAAAAACCTTTTAAGCCGTAAGGCGCTATGCGGCGTACCATGGAATGATAGAGATTCGCCGGGCAGTAGGGGCTTTTCCTCCCCGCAGGCTGGGGCCAGGGACATTCCCCGCATTCGGCGTTGAGGACTTCCCAGCTTACGCCGGGTTCTTTGGCCCGCCGCTCCTGAATCCGCTGGTCCCAGGCCCGCCATTCCTCAAAGTAGGCGTTCATCTCCCTTTCGTACTCTTCGCCGGTCTTTCCGTTTATAAGCCCGTCGTAGCCGTCAACGCAGCGCTGCCCCGCGGCGCTTTTCCTGAGCTGTTCTGCGCTCATCCATGCGCTGACGCTCGTTCCGCCCCAGGAACAGTTTATGATGCCTATGGGTACGCCCGTATCGGCCTTTACCTTCCGGGCGAAAAAATACGCGGCGGCGCTCAAGGCGGCGGCGGTATGGGGACGGCACTCCTGCCAACAGCAGCGCTCCTCGTCCCGCAAAAACGCGTCATCCACAAAGGCCCGCTTTACCGGCTGATAGAAGCGGATATCCGGATGGTCCGCTGCGGCAAGTTCCGCCTTTCCGTTATGGCAATCCTTGAGTTCCATCTCCATGTTGCTCTGCCCGCCGGCAAACCACACGTCGCCGAAGATGACGTTTTTAAAGCGAATCCTTTCCCCGCCGCCGGTAATTTCCAGGTCCCCTCCTTCCCCTGCCTTGTGGGGCGGCAGGCTGAGTTTCCATACGCCGCCTTTAACCCTGGCGGAAACCCGGAGGCTTCCCAGGGAAAGGGTAACCAGGGTATTGTCCGTCCCTGCGCCCCAGACCGGGACATAGGCGTCCCGCTGTAAAACCATGTTGTCCGAAAAAATCGCAGCGGCGTGTAAAGTTGAATCCATCTTTTTCTCCTATTAAATTTTTTGCAGCGCCCACAGGCAGCTTTGAAAATCACCCCACCAAGAAGGAAGGCGGATTCCGGCCTGCATGAGGACCTCCCCGCTTGCAGTATAGCTTGTTTTTCCGGTTACCCGGTAGGTAAAACCGCGGTCAAGCCCCGCAAGGTTGAGGACGGCAAGGCCGGGATTAGGCACGGCAAGGGTCCGGGCGTAAAAGGCAAGGGCCTGATCCTTGCCGGGACTTACGATGATCCACCCGGTTTCATTCCCGTCATTCCTGCTGTCGATAAAGGGGCTTTTAAGGCGGTAGAGATCCCCTGTTTGTATGAGACGCCGGCGCTCCTTGTAAAACCCGATCTGACGCCGGAGGGTCTCTTTTTCTTCAGGGGAAAGCGCGGTTATATCAAGCTCATATCCGAATATTCCCGACATCGCCACGCTGCCCCTGGTTTCAAGGGGGGCGATCCGCCCGCACTGGTGGTTCGGGACTGCGGACACATGCGCGCCCATAGAGGAAAGGGGATAGACCAGGCTTGTGGCGTATTGTATCTTGAGGCGTTCAACGGCGTCCGAGTTATCGCTGGTCCAGATCTGGGGCATATAGTAGAGAATACCCGGATCAAAGCGGCCTCCTCCTCCCGCGCAGCCTTCAAAAAGCACGCGGGGGAACGCGGAAACAAGGCGTTCCATCATGTCGTAGACCCCCAGGACATAGCGGTGGCCGGTTTCCCGCTGCCGGTCCGGGGGCAGGGCAGGAGAACCGGTTTCCGTAAGAGGCCGGTTCATATCCCATTTGACATAGCTTATGGGGACTTCCTGGAGGATGGCGGATACCATGCGGATGATCGCTTCCCGGACTTCCGCGCGGGTCAAGTCCAGGACAAGCTGGTTGCGGATTTCCGTTCTATGCCGGCCTTTGACGTGCAGGCACCAGTCAGGATGTTCCCGGTAAAGCCGCGAATCCGGGGACACCATTTCCGGTTCAAACCAGAGGCCGAATTGAAGCCCGGTTTCCCGGATTTTTACGGCAAGGTCCTTGAGGCCCCCGGGCAGTTTCCGCGGGTCTTCAACCCAGTCGCCGAGGCTTGAGTTGTCCTTGTCCCGGCGTCCAAACCAGCCGTCGTCAAGGACAAAAAGCTCAATCCCCAGGGCCGCGGCTTCCCGGGCTATATCGAGAATTTTGTCCGCGGTAAAGTTGAAGTACGTCGCTTCCCAGTTGTTTATGAGGATGGGCCGTTCCCGATCCTGGCCCCGGATAAGGTTGTTCCGGTACAGGCGGTGGAAAGTCCGGGAAAGGCCGCCTAAACCTTCCCGGGAAAAAACCATGACCCCTTCGGGGGTCTGAAAATGCTCCCCGGCTTCCAGTTTCCAGGAAAAACATTCCGGGTTAAGCCCCAGGAGGACCCGCGTACTGCCGAACTGGTCCCGGGCCGCCAGGGCGCTGAAACTGCCTGAATATACCAGGTTGAAACCGTACACGAGGCCCTTCTCCTCACCCGCGGAAGGTTCGGCCAGGGCGATAAAGGGGTTCTCCTGGTGGCTTGAGATGCCCCGGGAGCTTTCGACAAGAAGGGCGCCCCCTTTAAGCGGCTGCCGGACAATATGCCGTTCCCGCGCCCAGGAACCGGCAAGATGGATGCTGTCGAATTCACCGGGCGGCAGATCCAGGGACAGGGAAAAAGCGCGGGTGAGAAAGCAGGGTTCCGGTCCGTTGTTGAAGAACCGGGCGCTCCGTACCAGAGCCCCGGTATCCGTGAAGATCGTGTAAAACAGCTCCAGGGAAAGCCCTGTCAGCGCGTCTTCAAGCCGAATCCTCAGGGTATCCGCTTCCTCCTGCCGGGAACACCAGAGCGCAGGCAGGCCGGGCAGGGCTGGTTTCCCCGGCTCCGCCCGGTGGGAATGGTAACGCAGGTTTGAAATAACGCTGCCGTCCGGGTTGACCACCCGGAACGCCGGGGGACGGAAATCCGAAACGCCCCCGGAAGGGTACTCCTGGTACAGAATATCCTCTCTGTTTTCATAATCCACCGGGGCCGGGTCTTCCGGATTCCGCAGGTCCCTCAGACAGATGAGGCTGGAAAGGTCCTGGGGTTCGGAGAGCCGGGGTCCCCAATAGACATTCCCGATAAGACCGGAAGGATAAATCTTCAGCACATAACTGACCGCCTTTGATTGGAGGTGCAGTAACGAGTCCTTTTCATGAAAGAAGTACGGCATGGGTCGCTCCTTGGTATTTTGCAGGGGCGGCGATAGATTCCTTAACCACCACCCGCCCGTCGATAAAAGAACACCCCCTGGGGACATACTCAGGGGATTCAATATGCTGGATAAGCAGACTGACCGCCAGTTCGCTCATGCCTGCTATGTTGAATTCAAGGCTGGTAACAGGGACTCCCGCGGTAACCACCTCGCTTTCATTATCAAAGCCCGCGATGGAGATGTCCCGGGGAACCTCCAGGCCCAATTTCCTGAGCTGGTTGATAATGATCCCCGCTATCTGATCGTTGTTGCAGACATAGGCGGTATAGTCCTCCGGGCAAAGCATGATGTCGATGTAGACCCCTTTGCTGCCCCGGTCTTCAATCGCCGCTTCGCTGGGGAGGCCGGCTTCCATCATGGCCTTGCAGAACCCCAGGTAGCGGTCCAGGATGCTGGTTGTCGCGGCGGTTGATCCGATAAAGCCGATTTTTTTATGCCCCGCGGCAATAAGCAGTTTGGTCAGATTGTAGGAACCCAGGAAGTTGTTTGACGCCACGCAGTCGCAGGAACCGATCCCGGAGTAAAAATCAAGAAAGACGCATTGGGCTATTTTGGAAGTGATCATGCTGAGGTAGGGGTCTCCCATCTGCCCCAGGATGATCACGCCGTCGATTCTTTTCGCGCTCAGAATCGACGGGACCGCGCGGTTTGTTTCGTCCTCATCGCTTATGATTTCCAGTACCCCCAGGTAGGAAGTCTGCTTTATCACCCGCAGCAATTCCCGGTAAAAAACCCAGTAAAATGAACTTTCACCGATAAACCTCGAAGCGATCAGGATGCCGATGATGTAATGCCGGCCTTCCCGCATGTTCCGGGGAAGGCTGTTGTACACGTATCCCAATTCTTCCGCTTTCAACATGATGGTTTTCCGCAATGTCTCGCTCACCCC
>JAISOQ010000292.1 GCA_031275515.1 Treponema sp.
CTTTAACCCTAAAACTCATTCTCTGTATAGGCGAAGGCCCATACCGGGCAATGGCTTCCCGGTGGGCTTTGGTAGGATACCCCTTGTGTTTGTCGTAGCCATAGACGGGATAGAGCCGGGAGTAACGGAGCATCTCCCGGTCCCGGGCGGTTTTGGCAAGGATAGAGGCGGCCATCACTTCCGGAACCAGGCTGTCCGCCTTTACCAGGGCGCGGCAGAAGACGGGGATATCCGGGACATAGAGGCCGTCCGCTACAGCTTCCTCCGGCATCAAGTCCGGGGGAAGACCCGGAACCTCCGCCCCTGAGGGCCGCAAATCCAGGAAGGCCCGGCGCATGGCAAGAAGGCTGGCCTGGAGTATATTGATCTCGTCGATTTCAGCGGGAGAAGCCCAGCCTATGCCCCAGGCCAGGGCCTGGTGATAGATGATCTCCTCAGCCGCTTCCCGTTGGGCGGGGGTGAGTTGTTTCGAGTCCCCCAAGATGTTCCGGGGAAAATCCGCCGGAAGGATCACCGCAGCGGCGCAGACAGGACCGGCCAGAGGGCCCCGGCCAGCTTCATCAAGACCGCAAATCATCGGCGAACATTCGGGCTCCCTGGGGGAGCAAAGGCGCTGTTGAAGTTCTGGAGGTTGTCTACGGGATACTCGTTACCCATGATGTGGGTAAAACCCTGGAAACTGTTCTCCCTTACTGAACCGGCTTCGGGAAACAGCGTCCCGCTGCGGGTCTCCCCGGTCCTGGACACGGAAAACACTTCCGAACGGCGGGCAGACCCCATGAAGATGAAATTGCACCCCACCACCTGGGGAAAGCGGTCCCGGATTTCCATGCCCCGGGCCACAAAAGAGGAGTTCACCGTGATGTCAGCCAGGGAATAGACGGCGTCGGTGTTTTCCAGGAAGATCGCCACGCCGTCCCGGGCGGAAACCCCGATACGGCCGCCGGTCATCCTGATGCGGGACCGGGTAAGTTCCAGGGCGGAAGCGTAATCCTGGGCATCTACAGTCAGGGTAAGATTCACCAGGTCCACTGTGGTCCCGGAAAAGATCAGCGCCGTTCCCGTTGTCTGAGTGGCCATGCGGAAATTACAGAGTTCCGCCCGGAAACTCCCGCCCTGGAAAGACCCCAGGGTACCAAAAGGGCCTTCCAGCTCCCAGCGGCTGTTCCTGATGGTAAGGGAAGCTCCCGAAGATGTCACCGCCGGATTACGCTGATTCCTGGCGCCCCCAGAGACATATTCGCTTTCCACAGAAATCTGGGAAAAGAGGCTGGCATACTGGATGAGGCACGTACCGTTGTTCTCCAGGGTTAGAAGGGAACCCTTGTGGGAAACCGTCGAATCATCCAGAGTCAGGATGCCGCCTGAGCGTACCTGAAAGATACCGTCCGCGCCATTCATCCGTTCCAAGGATATGTTCCGGAGATTCAGGCTGCCCTGGATCCTGACCGCTGCCCCCTGGGGAATCTCGATGTGCGCCTTGGTCCCCGGTCTTTCCCAGTTTTCATCAAAGGAACCGTCTATCTCAATATCCCCGGTAATATCGATATTCCGGCGTATCAGGGAATAGCCGGAAAGAAAGATGAGCCTGCGCCGTTCCCGCTGGGCATGGTCCAGGGCCTCGTCCAGGAAAACATAGGGATTTTCCCGGCTGCCGGGTTCCCCTTTGGGACTTGCCCCGGTTTCCCGTCCCCAGGATGAAACATAAATAGTGGAGGGATCAATGACAAAATTTCGCTTTACCGGCATACTCCGGTTCCCCGAGGCATCCACAAGGTAAGCCTCAATCTGAACTTCCGCGATGTCGTTGGCCGTTCCGGTCAGGGTGAGGGAATCCGTCCCGGTCAGAACTTCGGTCCGCCCTGTGCTGTACCAGAGCCGGGCCGTTATCTGAGAGGCCATCTCAGCATCCCTGTTCCGCCCCCTTGTCAGGGCAAGGGTAACCGGCCCCCTCACCCAGGCGCCTTCTTCGGGAGCCGTCAGAACCGGAGGCAGCGGACTCAACCGGTCTTTGCGCCAATGCTTTTGGACTACCCCTGTCTGGGTGATGAACCGCCATTCTATGTCCTCGCCGTCGCACACGTCGATAGCTTGCAGGGAAGCGATGTCGGCAGTATAATCCATCAGATCCGATGCGAAGTACCAGGCTTGGGCGTCATCCGCGCCTATTCCCAGGGGACCCTCCTGCTCACTGCGGGCAAGGCAGCGGTAGACGAACCGCCCGCGGGCATAGGCGTCTTCCCGCTCGGCAGTAAAGGTAACAGGCTCTATCCTGAGGAAGAAGGGACCTATCTCCTCTTCTCCCCGGTCAACCATCCAGCGGAGGATTTCTCCCGCAGGATGAACCGGAACCGGCGGACCTCCCTCCACCCAGGCGGCGTTATTTTCAAGCTGGTAGCGCACCCGGGTATTCCGGGGCCACACGATGACCCGGCTTGCCCCGGAGGAAATAAGCCGGGGTTCCCCGATGTTGTTGTACACCAGCCCCGAAACGGCGATTACCGGCAAAGACCGCTCCTCCCGGGGTTTTTCCCTGGGGGTCCGATCCAGAGCCAGAGGATCCGCCGCCGTTTCGCGGGTCCCGTCCAGGGCGAATACAAACCGGTATGTCCCTGTACCGTCTGAAACATGAAAAGGGACAAGGCGTTTTATCAAAGATTCCGGCCTCAAAACGGTGTTGGTTCCGCCGGGGTTCTGGGGGCTGCCGCCTATGGACCATGTATACCCGGCGGGTACGGCCAGGGAAACTTCCTCCCGGATGGTCCCTTCCTCACGGGCGCGGAGTTCTTCATAAAAGCCGGATGAAAGTCCCGGACTCGACGCAAACTGCGGGGTATGGACCGTATAGGAGACCGATTCCTCCCGGATGCGGCCATCGGCATAGCGTATACCCACGCGAAGGAGGACTTCTCCAGTGCTGTTGACCAATACCGGTCCTGAATACTGCTGGCTGCCCGAACTGAAAGGATCGCTCCCATCGTCGGTCCAGAAAACTTCCTTGTTTTCCGCGCCGTAGAGGACCAGGCGCTGGGGGTTTACCCAGGTCCCCGGAACAGGGTTCAATATTTGAATTTCCGGGAATTCCAGGTAAGACGCCAGGGGGACCGAATAATTTCCCGCCCGGTCTACTGCCCAGGCCACTGCCGCATAAGATGCGGAAGGCAGAGGCTCCATAGTGGTTATATCCGGAATGTACCGAGGCGTGTTTCTGACATCCACCAGGGCGGACACCCGGCTTCCCTCGTCTGTTTTCGCCGTCAAGATAGATAACCCATTGGCGCCGCTCTCCAGGGTCAGGGCCGGAGGCTCCGGCGGTTTTTGGTCTACCGTAATATGAAAGGTCCGGGTCTCATAGATCCGTTCCCCGGGAGGCACGGAAATCCGCTGGACGACGATCTCGTAATCCTGCTCGGCCCCCTGGGGAACCCCCAAAACCAGGGCGCCGGGACTCGGCCCCCGAAAGGCTTCCCGGCCATCCTGAAGAATACGCAGCCATTCCCCATCGGGCACGGAAAACCAGAGCCGCTGTTCGGCGTTAAAAATCCCGTCCCTGGCATTAGTCAAAATACCGGTCCGATTCTGGGCGCTTAGAATTCCCCCAGTGGAGAAGGCCAAAAGGTTTCCCACAAGGATGATTCCTAAGGCTCTGGAAAAAGGCCGGTATGCCATGCCTCCCCCTTATTTCATCACATCAAGAACGGGCCGCAGGGACGGATCCGGCTTGTAATAGTAGGTTTCCAATTCTTCAGCAGTCAATCCCACAAGCTCATGGCTCATATAATGAATCCACTGATCCTCATCTTTTAATGACAAATCGAACTTCCTGCACCAATAATCAGGCTGAATGGGGTACTGCTCCGGCTTGTCATAGATATATTTGTAATCATGAACCGCTACCTTGAGGTCTTCCCTGGGAATTCCCTTTTCCAGGATGATCCCGGTAAGGTGGTTGATGGTACGCCCTGAATCAAAAATGTCGTCCACCAATAGCACCTTATCCCCCACCCGCAGATGCGCCGGATCATAGGTCCACCCTTCGACTTTGATCTGTTCGGCCTCCCGGACCCCCGTGTAGGAACGGGCCACCACCGCGGCGTAATACACCGGGCGGTATCCCTTACGAACCACCTTGAAATACTCACTGATCACATTTCCCAGATAAGCGCCCCCCCGGAGGGAAACGTAAATCACATCGGGTATAAACCCGGCCTGGCAGATGCGGTGAGCCAGTTTGAGGGCATTATTCCTCACCACGTCGTAAGGAAGAAATTCTTTATTCATTATAATATTGTACTATATAACATGAAAAATTATCAACATGG
>JAISOQ010000316.1 GCA_031275515.1 Treponema sp.
AAACGCCCCGGAGACAGCCTGGGCGCTACTGCCGGCGAGAGCGCTGACGCTCCGGGCAAGAGCCTGCTGGGCCGGCCAGATGCGGTTTACTTCGCCCCCGCCTATGCCCACCGCAGCCCGGTCCTTCACTATCATGATGCCATTGGATTTGACGTAGGACACCGCCCTCATGCCGAAGATAAGGTCAGGAATGTCCTCCGGCAGGGGCGCGGTTTTAGTAACCACTTCCCATTTTTCCAGGAGCTTCCGGTCCGCATCCTGCACTAAAAGGCCGCCGTCAACGGCGATATATTCCCGCCTTTCCCGGGGGGCGCAGGGGGCGCGTATGATCCTGAGGTTCTTCTTCTTTTTGAGGATCTCCAAAGCGCCGCCGTCAAAGGCCGGGGCAGCGACTATCTCTAAAAAAACCTCCGATAGTTTTTCCGCGGCTGCCGCATCAACAGGGACATTACATGCCACGATGCCTCCAAAGATAGAGATCGGATCACAGGCAAAGGTTTTGGCGTAGGCTTCCAGGAGAGAATCTCCCAGGGCTATGCCGCAGGGGGTGTTGTGCTTGACCGCCGCGCAGGCGGCCCGGCCTCCCCCTGAACCCGCCTGATAGCGGGACAGGCCCAGAGCCAGAAGGTCCGCCTCTCCCTGGGGCGGAGTCCCGTCCCAGGGGAACCCCAGAGCGCAGACCGCTTTCCAGGCCAGGTCCAGGTCCCGGATGTTGTTGTAGCTCAGTTCTTTGCCGTGAAGCTGTTCCATAGAGGGGAGCGCGCCGGGACTGCCGGTGTTAAAGTACAGGGCGGCGGTCTGGTGGCTGTTTTCGCCGTACCGCAGGGATTGCGCCTTTTTCATCGACATGGGCCAGTAGCCGGGGTAGTCCGTCTGGGCCCCGTCAAGGTCCAACAGATACCGGGCAATGGCGGCGTCATAGGCGGAAGTTAAAACGAAGACCTTTCCCGCAAGGCGTTTCCTGAATTCCTCAGATACCAAGCCCGCCTTGATCCCCTCCATAGTTTCGCCATAATCCGCCGGATCGGTGAGGACTATCACGTCCCGGTAGTTTTTCGCCGCGGAACGCAGCATGGCCGGCCCCCCTATGTCGATGAATTCCACCGTTTCTTCCAAAGAAAGCCCTGCCTGGGCCTTCTCGAAGAAGGGGTAGAGATTGACGCATACTAAGTCTATCGCTGAAAGGCCGAGTTTCTCCAGAGTTTCCCGGTGGGCAGGCAGGTCCCGCCGGGCAAGAAGTCCCGCATGGACGGCAGGGTGCAGGGTCTTGACCCTGCCGTCAAGACATTCGGGAAAACCTGTAACCGCCGATATATCGGTGACCGGGATTCCTTCGCCCTGCAAATAATTCGAGGTCCCTCCGGTGGACACTATTTCCCATCCCTCATCATTCAAAAACGCAGCCAGGCCGGTAATGCCTTCCTTATCGAATACGCTGATCAAAGCCCGTGGTTTCACGATTCTCTCCTGTTAATTTTCCTATTATAAATACCGCCGCTTCCACGAGGGCGGAATGTTCCTCTTTATGAATCCTCTCCGCCAGAGAAGCGGGAGTATCCCCGGGGATGACCGGGACTTTCCGCTGCAAAATGACAGGACCCGTGTCCGTACCGGCGTCTGCCAGGTGTACCGTGCAGCCCGATTCCTTTTCCCCCGCGTCCAGTACCGCCTGGTGAACCCGTTCACCGTACATTCCCGGCCCGCCGAATTTGGGGAGCAGGCTCGGGTGCAGGTTGATGATTCGGCCCTGGAAGGCGTCAATAATATTCCCCTCCAATATCGAAAGAAATCCTGCCAGGATGATGAGCGCCGCCTCCCGCTCTTGGGCCCTCTTGAGGATACGGTCAGACAAGTCCCGCCGCCGCTTCTCTTTGGGAAGGCTCCGGTCCGGCGCTTCGACAAAAAAGGGTATCCCCGCCGCCAGAGCCCGTTTCAGGGCATAGGCTTCTTCCCGATCCGAGATGACCGCGTCTATCTTTCCGGCGCCGAGCCTGCCGGATTTTTCCGCGTCTATCAGGGCCTGGAGGTTGGTTCCGTTCCCCGAAACCAGAACGAGAATATTAGCAGGCCGCCGGTTATTCAAAGCGTACTTCTCCTTTTGCCCCCCGGCCCGCTTCAATCCGGCCTATCTCCCAGGCAGGGCAGCCCAGGCCGTCCAGGTATTCAACAGCCTCCTGAACATCTTCCCTGTCCAGGGCAAGGACAAACCCTATTCCCATGTTGTACGTATTAAAGAGAAGCCTTCGTATTCTTTCGCCGGTCCGCAGTATTTCCGCCCCCGCAGCCTGGGCCTCCGCCCCGGCCAGGTCCTTCCCCATTGCCGCTGTTTTGGCAGCGGAAGCCTCCGCCTGCCCCTCCTCGTCTGAGGCGGCAACGCCCCAGGCTATCCGTGCAAAGATAGGCGGTATGGTCCAGGACCCGGAACGGATCACCGCGTCCAGTTTCGCGCCTTCCACGGCATGAAACATACGGGGAATATTTTCGTAAAAGCCGCCCCCGGTAATGTGGGCCATGCCCCGAACCGTGACCCTTTCCATAAGGCCCAGAATAGGCTTTACATACAGCCGGGTCGGTTCCAGAAGCGCGAGGCCTATGGGCATACCGCCAAAATCTTCGTTTAAATCCGGCAGTACCTTGCGTATAAGGCTGAACCCGTTGGAATGAACTCCCGACGAAGCGACGCCGACAAGGGCGTTTCCTTCTTTGATGTTCCTTCCATCTACGATGCGCTTCCGGTCCACAATACCCACGGCGAATCCCGCAATATCGTACTTACCCTCGTCGTAGAACCCCGGCATTTCCGCCGTCTCTCCGCCCAGAAGGACGCAGCCGGTTTCTTTACACCCCCGAACCACGCCCCCTACCAATTCCGCCGCCACATCGGCGTCGAGCTTCCCGCAGGCCAGGTAGTCCAGGAAGAAAAGAGGTTTTGCGCCATGACAGAGGATGTCGTTTACACACATGGCAACACAATCAATGCCCAGGGCGTCGTATTTTTTCAAAGCGAAAGCTACTTCCAGTTTAGTCCCCACGCCGTCGGTCCCGGAAACCAGAACCGGCTCCTCCATGCCCCCGCCGGGACGAATAAAATCCCCCAGGGAGAACATACCCGCAAAGCTGCCTATCCCGTTGAGCACCGCCGGGGGAGCGGTTCCCTCCGTCAGTTCCCGGTATTTCCCTACTGCCCGGTAACCTTCTTCGATGTTTACCCCGGCCTGTTTATAGTCCATAGTTTATATCATAGGGGAATTCCGGCTTTTTGACTATCTAAA
>JAISOQ010000215.1 GCA_031275515.1 Treponema sp.
TGTTTAGACCGCAATGAAAATGCAAGCGATTATTCCCTGCCATAAAAAATTCGGAAACCTGGGATCGGGGTCTGTCCCCGTAGTACCCGGAGGGTGCACACGGGACAATTCCGTGCCGCTGAATAGCGGTACATAAAATCTTTCTTAAAAAAGCGGATATTTTCTTGACATAATCCTACTAATATGATATGTTTAATATAAATTAACCATTTTATGTGGAACACAAGCCACGGTAATATCCTCAATATTGTTTACTATGAAGAAGATGTTACGACCGTACCGGCAAGCTCGGACCGGAGGTCCGAGCCTGCTCCTGGGTTCTTCATTACGAATATCAGATTTAGGAGGAGTTTATGAGTTTTTTGCCGATGACCATCTATGAAAGCGCTTCCCCGGAGGTTAAGCCGCCGCTATCGGGGGCGCTTTCCGGGTTTTTGTACAGGGTTGCTGATTCTCCGCCAAATCAGGTATAGTAACCTTATGAGCGACAAAACATTCCCTTTAACAAAAACGCGGCTTGAGGAACTGGCCGGACAGTACCCCACTCCGTTTTACCTATACGATGAAAAGGCCATACGTACCAACGTGAAAAAACTGCTCAAGGCGTTTTCGGTCTTTCCCTCGTACCGGGAACACTTTGCGGTCAAAGCCCTGCCCAATCCCTTCATACTAAAGATACTCGCCGCCGAAGGACTGGGCGCGGACTGTTCAAGCGGCCCGGAACTGACGCTTGCGGACATGGCCGGGATCAAAGGCGAAGAAATTATGTTCAGTTCCAACGAGACTCCCGCTTCCGAATACCGGGCGGCGCGTAAACTGGGCGCCGTCATCAACCTGGACGACATTACCCACATTGAGTACCTGGAAAAGCACGCGGGCATTCCGGAACTGATCTCCTGCCGCTATAACCCCGGCCCGCTCAAGGGCGGAAACGCCATTATCGGAGAGCCGAAGGAGGCGAAGTACGGCTTTACCCGGGAACAGATCATCCGGGGTTTGGCCCTGCTTCGTGACAAGGGGGCAAGGCGTTTCGCCCTGCACACCATGGTCGCCTCCAACAAACTGAACCTTGACTACCATCTGGAAACCGCCCGCATACTTTTTGAACTTGTCGTCGAAATAAAGAACAAAACCGGAATCTGCGCGGAATTTGTAAACCTGGGCGGCGGCGTGGGGATCCCCTACCGGCCGGAAGAGGAGGCGCTTGACTGGGACGATCTGGCCGGGGGCATCAAAAAACTCTACGACAGCATCCTTGTTCCCGCCGGGCTGGGGACTCTGGGTATCCACACCGAATACGGCCGTCCCGTCACCGGCCCCTGCGGCTGGCTTGTGGCGAGGGCGATCCACACCAAAAGCGTCTACCGCCAGTACATCGGCCTTGATTCCTGCATGGCCGATCTGATGCGGCCGGCCCTCTACGGCGCCTATCACCACATCACCGTCGCGGGCAAGGAAAACGCGCCGCTTACGGAAACTTACGACGTAGTGGGCAGCCTCTGCGAAAACAACGACAAGTTCGCCGTACAGCGCCGCCTCCCAAAAATCGACGCGGGCGATACAGGCGATCTCGTCATCATCCACGATGCCGGGGCGCACGGTCGGGCTATGGGCTTTAACTACAACGGCAAGCTCCGCTGCGGGGAACTCCTCCTGCGAAGCGACGGTTCCGTCGTCCAAATTCGCCGGCCGGAAACGGCGGAGGATTACTTTGCCACGTTGAATTTGGCGGCGCTTGCGGGTTTCGAGACAGGATAATCAGAGTGTCTCCGCAAATAACCGGTTTTGCGGACAGGTACCAATTCAGAAGGGGGGCCTGTTACCGGACGGGCGATCCCAGGTGTCCGCAAGGCCCTGTCCGGGGCCCTGTTACGTTTACTCACAGCAAAGGCATTTACCGGGGCCTACGCCATATCACATTTGTTCGGCAAACACGCTCGCCGGCTCGCGTGCATCACTGCGGCGCCCCCTGCGCTCCAAAGGTTTTTGCCCCATAACCGGACGCAAAAACGCTTTTCCGCTACCCCCCATCCCGGCCCGGAATTATTCGGCCTTCAAATACCTGAAAACCGTGCCAAGCGGCAATTCAAGGGCCTCGGATATCTGTTTCGGTTCCATACCGTATTTTTGCAGCCTTATTACCGCTTCTTCACGGCCCTTTTCCAGACCCTCGGTCTCCCACTTCGCCGTAAACCCGTATTCCTTCAATACCGCTTCAAACGCCGCATCTGACATTGCCATTAACTCCTTTAATCCACGGCTGTTCGCCCGTAGTATCGTGTATAGATATGCCGACAGAGGCGCCCCCTTAGGCATACTCCCGCTCATCTCTATTATCTCCCGCAGCTCTTCCCCTTTCAACCCTCCCCTCAGTTCTTTTAGCCACTTCACCCCTCCCCAGTCCCCCAGCTGTTTGCTCTCCACTATCTGTACCGGGAATATGTCCCCCTTCCCATAGTATATCCCGGGCCACTCCTCCTGTACTTCATACCCGTACTCCTTCACCAAATACTCAAGCAGCTTCCGCGGATGCGCCTCCACCACAAAGCTTATGCTCATCTCCCCCGTCTCTACCCTGTTCTGTACGCTGTACAGCCGCGCGTACGCACCTGCCTTGTGATAATCCCCCACCGAAAGATGATCCCCCGGACTCTTGTACTCCACGATGTTTACCCGCCGGAATATCGCGGCGAGGGGGCTGTCGATTACCGCCTCCCCTTCTTTCTTGATGATGACCACGTCTATCTTCAGCGGCTC
Source organism: Treponema sp. (assembly GCA_031275515.1). GTDB lineage: Bacteria > Spirochaetota > Spirochaetia > Treponematales > Breznakiellaceae > JAIRLK01. The sequence goes on from JAISOQ010000215.1 coordinate 2,758, forward strand.
GCTGTTCAGGGGATGTTCAAATTCAAAACTCAGACGGTCCCGGTACGGGTACAGCGTCAGCTGAATTACGTCGCGGAAGGCGGTATGCCAGGTTATCGGTTCATGTCCCCGTTTATCCCTCTTGCCGGTAATAGCATGTTCCTCCTTTCGAACGAGCCTCCGATCCAAAAACAGCTCTAAGTTTCAGATACCGCGCCGGACCAAAGGTCCGCGCTTGCCCCGCGGAGGCTCATTGGGACTCTGTATATATAAATTGTCGGGGTTCGCGGGAAAACACGCACAGGCAAGGTGACACAAGTCATCGTTTTTCAGGCAGAAAGACCGCCCGGCAGCGTTGATGAACGCCCATGATGTCCGACACCGCAGACCGGTCACCCAAAATATTTATATGCGCCCGCCCTGGACAGGGTATATTCTCCTGAAATTTTTGTATGACAAAAATTTCCTGGAAAATTTGGTAAAATCCGTCTTTCTGACTGAAATTTACATGAAATTCGCATATTTTTCTTGTTGCCTGTGGCTAAATAGTTACAAAATCGTTATATTTAAGATAACATGCAATCGTCAGGATCCCGGTTTTGCCACATCGTTTTAGCTTCCTTAATATCGTTGGTTCCGCTTTTAGGCTCCTGCTATCCGCTTCTCATCCAGGAGCAATCCTTCGCCGGGGAGGATCCTGTCGAGAAGGATTATGCCGGAAAAGAACGGCTGGAATTCAGCGCCATTAGGGCGACCAATTCCAGTTCATACCCGGTAGATGCGGTCCTCCTGGCGGAAAATGACGCCTGCGTTGTCTATGGGGATTATAACGCGAAAGTCACCGTGTCTACCGCCAAAGAAATAGCACAAGAATACGCCGGGCGTATAGGCCCCTGTATAACCGAAGTTTTTGGGGATTATTATCATCCCAAAAATAAAAAACTCGTTATCCTCCTGCTGGACATTATCGACGGGTACGATTTCACAAAGGATACAACCTATGTCGCCGGGTATTTCAGCATGAAAGACATATTCCCCAAAACCCTTCTGAGCAATTCCAATGAAGCGCCCATGCTTTACATCGACATAAACCCGGGTAAACCCGGCGACGTTAATTTTTACTCTACCATTGCCCACGAGCTTCAGCATCTTATCAATTTTTCTTCCCGTTACCGGGGTAAAGAATCCGAAACGGAAAATATAAAAACATCGCAGGAGTTCTATGCGCTGATTGAATCCGTACAGCAGGACGAGTGGGTAGACGAGGGACTTTCTTCCGCGGCGGAATATATCTACAACAAGGCCATAGGCGGGAACGAGAAAGGATACGGACACATCGAGAAAAAACTTGATTATTACAATAACGCGCGACAGTACTCCAATGCAGGACAGAGCAGGATTATCGAGGGAAATAATTTTTTTACATGGGGAGAGAACGATTCACATATATACGATGACTATGTGACCGTATATCTTTTTTTCCAGTGGCTGAGGATTCAGGCGGATAATGACACTTCTATTTACCGTTCCATTATTGAATCGGAGTACGGCGATTACCGGGCGGTAACTGCCGCGGCGCGTGAACATATTCCCGGTCTTTTTGATGGAATAGATTCGACTGATGACCAGACAGAGGAGCTGGAACGGCTTCTTGAGAGCTGGCTTGCGGCAAACTACATCAACGCCCCGAAAAAAGAAAACGCGGGCGGCATTTTTGGGTACGATGGCGAGATCACCCTTAATCCGGTTATGCTGGACGGTACATCCACCTGGCTGTATCCCGGCGAGGGTGTGTACAGTAAACTTGACGGCAAAATATTCGACTATCCCATGAATTCCCCGGCGCATATACGTTACGCCGGTTTGAGCAGGACGGAAGAGACGCTGTTACACATAACTCAGGGAAATTCCGGCACAGGAAACGCGCTCCTTACCTTTAACGCCAATCACACTGTAACGATGACCGCCGCCGGCACACCCACCGGTCCCACCGAATTGGGCACTCTGGCAAGCACCGAACCTGCCTCCGCGGAACCGTCTCCGTCCGGCCGGGCGGCCGGTATACCGGCCAAACCCTTCCCGATAGACATACGGCCCCCGCTTCAGTTTTGAGTTTAGGTGTTTTTAATCCGGGCGCGTCCGGTATCTTTATTGCGCTAAAGCTCACAGTACCCGGTAACAGCCGCACTTGAGATAGTACGATTCGTCATAACCGAGCAGGATGGGATGATCGGAAGCCTGAGAGCGGAAGTCGATCTGCAAGAGGCGGCGGTCCGCGTCGGCGGCGGAGGCGGCGATCATGCGCTTAAAGGAAAGCTCGTCAAGGGCCTGGCTGCAGGAACAACTGACAAGGCAGCCGCCGCTTTTGACAAGTTTTATGGCGGAAAAATTG
>JAISOQ010000223.1 GCA_031275515.1 Treponema sp.
AAAAACAAATACATCAATCCAAGGAGGAACAGATGAGAAAGAGTCGGTTTTTATCGATTTTATTTGGTTTAGTTATTTTGATTTGGGGAAGCCCATCCCTGCTTTTTGCAGCCCCTCACAAGGAAACGGCGGCGCAGCAGCAGGCCCCGGTCACCATTCTGGTTGCTGCGGCGGCGAGCCTTGAGTATTCCTTTGTGCGGGACCTGATTCCCCGGTTTCAGGCTAAGTACCCCTGGATTACCGTGGAAGGGGTTTACGACAGTTCCGGGAGGCTCCAAACCCAGATAGAGGCGGGCCTTGAGGCTGACGTGTTTATGTCGGCGGCGGTCAGGCAGATGAACGAGCTGACCGCCAAAAACCTGATAGTCCCGGATTCGGTACGTCCTCTTTTGGAGAACAAGATTGTCCTTATCAAGACTGCGGGTATCGACACCCCCGTAACCAGCTTTGAGACCATTCTCCAGGCGCAGATCATCGCCCTGGGGGATCCCGCCAGCGTTCCCGCAGGACAGTACGCCCGGGAAGCCTTCACCAGCCTGGGAATATGGGACGCCGTTTCCGCTCAGGCGAGTTTCGGCACCAACGTCACCGAGGTTCTGAACTGGGTAGGGGAAGGAAGCGCCGAAGTCGGCGTGGTCTACGCCACTGACGCCGCGGCGACGGACCGGGTCCAGGTCATCGCCGAAGCCCCGGCGGGCAGCCTCTCCCAAAAGGTGATCTACCCTGTGGGGAAGACCGCCGCATCGGCCCATTCGGAAGAAGCGGAACTGTTCATTGATTTTCTCGCTTCCGTCGAAGGTCTTGAGGTCTTTAAAGCCTACGGCTTCTCTCCCAACAAATAGCGGATAACAGGGAAGCAGGGTGAATATTTCGCCTATCCTTATCTCCATGCGGACCGCATCGGCGGCTATCGGGATAACCTTTTTTCTGGGGATTTTCGCGGCAAGGTTTGTCGCCCGGATCAGGCGTAAAGCCTGGAAGATGATCCTGGACGGAATTCTCACCCTGCCCCTGGTACTGCCCCCGACGGTGGCGGGTTTTTTTCTCCTGTATATTTTCGGGGTGCGGGGACCGGTGGGGGCTTTCTTCCTTCATTTTTTCAGTGTCCGTATTGCCTTCTCCTGGGAGGCTACTGTCCTGGCCGCCGTTGCCGTGTCCTTCCCCCTGATGTATCGTTCCGCCCGGGGCGCTCTGGAACAGGTGGACCCCAATATCATCTACGCCGCCCGGACCCTGGGTATGTCTGAATGGAGCATCTTCTGGAAAGTGAGCCTTCCCACGGCCCTGCCCGGCATCGCCTCCGGAGGGGTCCTCGCCTTTGCCCGGGGCCTCGGCGAATTCGGCGCTACTGCCATGATAGCCGGCAACATAGCCGGGAAGACCCGTACCCTGCCCCTGGCGATCTACTCCGCTGTTGCCGGAGGGGATATGGATACCGCTTACGGCTATGTGCTCATCATCGTCCTCTTTTCGTTTGTCGTGGTGGCCCTCATGAACTTCTTTACCCTCCAGGATTCTTATTCCCGGAACAGGCGGGGCGGACATGAGCCTTAAAGTTTCCATGCGAAAGCGGCTTTCCCGGGAATTCTATCTTGAAACGGAATTTGAAACCCCCCGGGTCCCGGTCCAGTCCGGTATCGTTTCCGGGGCCAGCCGGGTTTTGCAGGATTCAGGTCTCTGCCTGGGCATATTGGGCGCTTCGGGATCGGGGAAAAGCATGACCCTCAAGTGCATTGCCGGTATAGAGACCCCTGACGAGGGGTACATTTCTGTGAACGGACGGGTTCTTTTCGATTCGGCAAAAAAGATAAACCTGAAACCCCAGGAGCGGCAGGCAGGTTACCTGTTTCAGAATTACGCTCTTTTCCCCCGTATGACCGTGATGGAAAACATCGCCGCAGGGCTTCCGCTCTCCAGAAAGGCGCGGCATGATAAAGCCGCAGTATTGATAGATCGCTTTGGCCTTACGGGCCTTGAGCGGCGCTATCCTTCCCAGCTTTCCGGCGGACAGCAGCAGCGGACTGCCCTGGCCAGGATGCTGATCCGGGATCCGGAAGTAATACTGCTGGACGAGCCCTTCTCCGCCCTGGATACCAACCTGAGAGAGCAGATGCAGATGTGGTTCACGGAACTCCTCAAGTCCAGAGAGGATGTCATCATGGTCACCCACAGCCGGGACGAGGCGTATAAACTCTGCGCCGAAATCCTCGTGATGGACGGCGGACGGGTCCTGGGGAAGGGGGGAACGCGGGAACTTTTCGCCAATCCCGGCCTGGTGAATATCGCGCTGCTTACGGGGTGCAAAAATATTTCGCCGGTCAAACAAACCGGCGAAAAGGAAATCTACGCCCTGGACTGGGGCCTCCCCCTGTCTCTTGCCAGGTCCGTTCCTCCCGGCGTCACCCATGTGGGCATACGCGCCCATGATTTTGCGCCGGTATGGGCCGATGACATCCCCGGCCTGCTCCCTGGCCGGCAAAACCAAATCCGTATCAGACTGACCCGGCGCTCGGAGGAGCCTTTCGAGGAGGCGGTCCTCTTCACCAATGCGGAAGCCCAAACCCAGGAAGGCCGGGGCGAAATATGGTGGAAATTCAGCAAATACATGGGGTATGCCATTCCCGAACGGCTCTACATGCCTCCGGAATCCTTGCTTCTGCTGCGTTAGGACTAAGGCCGGGCCCCGGCAGCCTGCTGCGGAGGCCCCGCCTTCTGTTTTTTAGTTGGCCGTTCCCGCCGCGGCAAAGGGATCGATAAACTGCCGTGCGGCAAGTTGGGCATCAAGGTTGTAGAGCAGGCCCGAATTATCGCCGATATTGGTGAGTTTGGCAACCAGGTCGTCTGCGTTCGATTCTTCTTCAACCTGCTCGTTCACATACCACATAATGAAATTATACGTGGCATGATCGTCTTCCCTCATGGCAAGGGAAGCTATTTTGTTTATCTTCTCCGATACGTACTGCTCGTGGGCAAGGACTTTTTCGAAAATTTCTTTGATGCTTTTATAGGATGCCGGGGGCGCTTTGACCTCAGAAAAAGAAGGCGCAGCGCCCCGTTCAAGCAGGTGCTGGCAGATGTGGACGCCGTGGGCCATTTCCTCTTTTGCCTGTACAAAGAGCCAATTCGCTATGCCCCGGTACCCCGCCCGGTCCGCACAGGCCGACATGGTAAGATATAGATACGCCGAATAGTATTCCGCATTTATCTGATCGCTTAAAGCCTTAATAAGTGAGTCTTTTATCATGGTTTTTTCTCCTGTCCAAAGTGTAGATAATCCCAATTTGGAAGTCAAGAAATCCGGGTTA
>JAISOQ010000227.1 GCA_031275515.1 Treponema sp.
GTCTGGTCCCGGAGCCTGTTCTATATGGAGGGTAATTCTTCCATAACCGGCAACAGCGGCGTTGGAAGCGCTAAAGCTATTTGCAGCAGGGGTATTGCCACCATGCGCGGCAATGCCCAAGCGGACAGTGTGTATGTCTGGAATTACTCCAAGGGAAGCTGGAACAACGGCTTTGGAGACGAGTTTACCCTTATGGAAGGGGCCAGGATCAGCGGCCTTGTGCTGGCTTTTGCCGATGATCCCAAGGACAACAGGAACTATATTAACATTGTAGAGTCCGACAGACAGCAATTTGGATTTATGCAGTTCTTTCGTTCCGGAACGGATCCCATAACCACCATCGATCTTGAAAGCCACCTTACATCCTCCGGTTCTTTTGCTAAGGACGCTACTATAGCCGGCGACTGGCTGGGTAACTATATGATCAAGAACGGCGGACGGGAAATCCCTGCGGATCAGGCCGAGGCTGTCCTGAAACGTTTCCCCCTGGGCGCTTTTGTCTACGGAGGGAATACGATAAAATTGTCCAGGTATAAACTTGACACGACAGGGAAGCTGGTTTACAAATGATTTTTTTCTAAACCGGCGTTTTAAACAAAATTAAAACGCCGGATGCTGGATTCGATATAAAAGGAGGCTGTTGATGCGAAAGACTCTTGGGCTGCCGGCGGCGGTAGTGTTCTTTTTCTGTGCGGTTTCTTTCTTTGCCCCGGCGCGGACAGCCGGCGAAGAAATAACAGGAAGAGGAGGGTATGGCACCATAGACCTTGATCCCAAAAAAACTGGGAAGAAGGCTAATGTACATAATGAACAATGGCTTTTCCTGGGCATCCGCTTAGGGCCTTCCCTGCGTTTCTATACCCCGTCGGGGGATACCGCCTTTACCGGCGGCGACGCCATCGGGCCGTCTCTGGAGGCGGGCGTTCAGGCCGACCTCAGGATAGTCCCGCTGCTCGGCATACAGGTGGAAGCGGTTTTTACCTGGGACAACGCATCAATTTGGCAGTATGCTCTTAATGATGCGGGGAACGATCTGGACCGGTATACCCGCTATTTTGAGGGGATGTCCCTTCATTTTCCTCTCACGGCCAAGCTGAATTTTTATCCTCCCGGAGAATTCCGGATTTCTCCTTTCTTTGGAGGGTATTTTGTTTTGCCTCTGGGAAAGATGAAAACCGGCAGCCCCCGGGACGAGGAGGAGTCCTTCTCATATTCGCTTTCCCTTCCTGTTGGACTGACAGGGGGCGTCAGCATAGCCTACCCTTTGGGACCCTGTATAATCTTTGTCGATCTCCGGTATGCCGCGGACCTCGGAGAGCCTGATTTGGACGGCAGCGGACTAGAGACCTACAGGCGTCATGGGGTGTCCTTGTCCCTGGGGCTTGAATTCGGACTTTTGAAACGGCAAGGGGGAAGTTCAAAATGAATAAAAGAATTACAGTTTGTTTCGCCCTGGTCTTGCTGGCGTTGTTTCCCTTGAGTCTTCCGGCTCAAGATGTTCCCGTCCGTGAAGGCTATGATGCTGACGGCAAGGCCATAACGGCGCTGCTCCCCTTCGATGGGGAAGAGGAAATGGCGGCGGCCTTTAATGAAGCTGTTGCCCAGGCCGTGGCGGATCTGGGGAAGTATAATTGCCGGATCGTGACTGCCGAAACGGTAGAAGCCGCGGGAGTCAGGATTCCTACGGATATGCCGCCTGTCAGGGAACTGGTCCCCGGCGTCCGGTATGCCCTTACCGGCGGGGTGTATCCGGGCAATCGTGAAGGCGAGTATTACCTTCAGTTGTGGCTTTGGGACATGGCCGATTCTACCATGATTTACACGGACGATCTGGTGCTGGAGTACCAGGATATGGAGGAGACACTGGAAAGCCTGCCGGGTCTTGTGGAGTGGCTTTTTTCCCATATCATCGAGAAACCTGCGGAAGCCGAATCGGAGACGGAAAAAAAGTGGGATGATAAAATAATCAACCTGGGATTCCGGTCCGGCGTTTCCCGGCATTGGTACACGGCTCCCAAAGAAACCGCTCCGGGCGCGCAATCCCTCAATTATGAAGGTGGCGTTTTTATAGCTCTGCGGTTCAATTCCCTGATTTCGCTTCAGGCCGAAGCCGATTTCGTCTGGGATGATCTGGTTTACCGGGGGATAACCAATGTTTCCACCCCTCCCGCCTATACTCCCGTTCTGGTTAATAAAAAGTATCGTTCCTTTTCCCTGATTTTCCCTGTCCTCCTGAAATTGAATTTCAGGCCCGGTAATTTCAGGATTGCCCCTTATGGAGGCGTCTTCGCCTTTGTTCCTTTGGGGGAAACTTTGTACCGCAGCAAGCCGGGGGAAGATAAAGATTCTTTCTCCTGGTCCGCTGACGCCATACCGCTGGGTTTCTCCGCAGGATTTGAGGCGGCGGCGAAACTCGGTCCCGGGATGATCCTTGCCGACATCCGCTACTCGGGGGATTTCAGCGGGATTACTATTCATGGCGCCGAGATTACTAGTCATGACGCCTCTAAAATCAGTTATAAACGGGGAATGTTGTCCTTCACCATAGGCTATGCCTTAGGTTTTATCAACGTAAAAAAATAGGGGGATTGTTATGAAATCTTTGAGCGCCGCTTTAATCATCGGCCTTTTCTTTCCGCTTTTGTGTTTTGGCCAAACCCAGACGGGGAATGCTTCATATAATCCTTCAAAAAAGGGTTTGCATATCTCTCATGCCAGCATGTCCTTTAATACCCGCGTCAGGGTAACCAATCTGAAAAACAACCGGCAGGTGATCGCAACTGTTGACGGCCGTATTCCTCCTTCAGATCCCAGGATCGCCGATATTTCCAAGGAAGCGGGGGACGCTATAGGAATGGCGGCTTCCGGGTATACGGAGGTGCGTCTTGAACAACTGCTGCCGGAAGCAGCGGTTTCCGCCGCGGTCCAGCCGCCCTCTGAGCCTGCGGTTTTGCCGGAGCCTGTTGTTCAGCCGGCGGCTCCCCCCCGGTCTCCAGCCCCTGTTCCGCCTCCTGCCCCCGAGCCGGAGGTTCCGCTGCCCGGGAATATTCAGATTGTTTCTCCGCCTCCGGTGCAATATGTGTTGGCGGAACAGCCCGCCCAGAGCTGCGCCGCGTCTCCGGTTTGTGTGGCGATTCTTATTCTGGCGATTGTCGCGGTTTTGCTGCTTGTGGCGATCCTCGTCCTCATCTTGTGTTCCCCCCGTGTTCCTGTGTGGCCCTGGTCCTATCCCGTATGGGTCCGCCGCCGCTTGCGGTACATGAAGAACCGGCGGTACTGATGGCGGCTTCGGCTGTAATGGGGGATTCTATCGAACTCACGTTAAGATAAAGAGGGTATGTGCGTT
>JAISOQ010000230.1 GCA_031275515.1 Treponema sp.
GTTCCAAAAGCGCCTGCGGCCCTCCGTGGGCGCAGCAGATGGCCGAAGCCAAAGCGTCAGCGGAATGATCGGGCTTGGGAATGGCGTCCAGACCCAGGAGGAGGCGGACCATCTCCTGAATCTGGCGCTTGTCCGCTTTACCGCCGCCGACTACCGCCTGCTTTATGATATTCGGAGTGTATTCCCGCACCAGGAGGCCCTTTTGGGCCAGAGCCAGGGAAAGAACCCCCCGGGATTCCGCCACGGCAATGGCGCTGGTTACGTTGCGGCCAAAATAGAGGGTTTCCACCGCAGACTCGCCGGGCAGGTAGGTTTCCAGTACAGAACAAAACTCCCGGTAGATAAAAAAAAGGCGTTCTACCCGGGGGCAGTCCGCCTTGGTTTCAATACAACCGTGGGCAATGTACCGGAGCCGCAGATTATCGAATTCAATGACCCCCCACCCGGAGGCGGCCAGGCCCGGGTCCACCCCGATGATCCGCCGGGTAAGCCGGGAGGCCGTCTTCCTTTGGGAGGAAACCGCCGGCTGGTTACTCAGCCTCAAAACCCTCGGGGATCGCCACATTAGAATAGACGTTCTGAACGTCGTCGTTGTCTTCCAGCTTTTCGACAAGCCTGAGGGCCTTGGCGGTACCTTCCGTATCAAGGGAAACTTCCGCTTCGGCTATCATGACGATCTCGGCGCTGGTGGTTTCCAGAGATTTGGCTTCCAGGGCGTTTACCACCGGCTCAAAATCCTCCGGCGCGGTGGTAACTTCAATAATCCCCCCGGAAAGGGCCACGTCTTCGGCGCCTCCTTCCAGGGCGACTTCCAGGACCTGATCCTCGGTGTACTTTTCCCCGTCCAGGGTGATGATCCCCTTGCGGGTAAAAAGCCGGGAAACTGAACCCGCCGTCGCCAGAGAACCGCCGGCCCGGGTCAGGATGTTCCGCACATCCGCAGCGGCCCGGTTCTTGTTGTCCGTAAGGACTTCAATAAGCACCGCTACTCCCCCAGGGGCATAGGCTTCGTAGGTCAATTCTTCGTAGTTGACCCCTTCAAGTTCGCCGGTCCCCTTCTTGATCGCCCGGTCTATGTTATCTTTAGGCATATTGGCGGCTCTGGCCTTGAGAACAGCGGTCCTGAGCCGGGGATTTCCATCGGGATTACCCCCGCCCATACGGGCGGCAATGGAAATTTCTTTGATAAGCTTCGTAAACATCTGGCCGCGCTTGGCGTCGGCGGCTCCTTTTGCGTGTTTAATAGTCGCCCATTTACTGTGTCCGGACATGACAACTCCTTCCTTAAAAAATACATCAGATTGGATTACTGTCTATACATAACACCAGAAGGAAAAATATGTCAATCGTCTCAGCGGCCTTTCTTGCCTCCGGGCAAACCCGGCTGTCTCATTCCGCTTCTTCGTCCGGGCCATCATCCGTAATTCATGCGCCGCAGTTGATTTTTTCTTCAAAAAATTTATAGTTTAAGGGAATTTGACGGTTAAATCTAAAGACTGAGTCTGCCCCAAAACCGTGTACGCCGGCGCGCAGTCAATGAATTACGCGAATTCATCCGAATAATTCGTGGAAATTCGCGTTAATTCGCGGACCTTCAGATTCCTTCGAGATAACGTAAAAGGAAGAAAAGAACAATGGGAAAAGATTTTATCCTGGACGGAAAGGCTTATTCTTCCGGGGGCCCTGGGAGACCCGGGCGCCCCTTGGTCATCGCGGAGCTTGGCACCAGCCACGGGGCTGACCCTGTAAAGGCGCGGGAACTTGTAGACGCGGCGGCTCTGGCCGGGGCGGGGTGCGTCAAATTCCAGATGGTCTACGCCGATGAGATACTCCACCCCAACACCGGGGAAGTCGCCCTGCCCGGCGGCCTGATCAGGCTCTACGATACCTTCAAACGCCTGGAAGTCCCCCTCTCATTTTACGCCGATATAAAGGCCTACGCCGAATCCAAAGGGCTCCTTTTCCTGTGTACCCCTTTCGGCCCCCGGAGCGCCCGGGAACTTTGGGAATTAACGCCCAAGGCCGTAAAGATAGCTTCCCCGGAACTTAACTATACCGCCCTGGTACAGCAGGTTGCCGGATACGGCCTGCCTGTCTTCCTTTCCGCCGGGGTCTCCAGGCTGGGGGATATCGAAGAAGCCCTGGGATTTTTCCCCCCCGAAAAGGTCTGCCTGCTCCACTGCGTTACCGCCTATCCCGCTCCCGAAAGGGACTACAATCTCAGAACCCTTGAAAGTTTTAGCGCGGTGTTCGGGACGGCGGTGGGGGTAAGCGATCACAGTACAGACCCGGAATTGATACCGGCCCTGGCTGTCGCTATGGGGGCTGCGGCGGTGGAAAAACACTTCTGCATGAGCCGCTCCGATCCCGGTTTGGACGACCCTATCGCCCTGCCGCCGGAGTCCTTTGCCCGCATGGTCAGGGCCGTAAACCATGCCGCCGCCCTGGGCCGGGAGGAAGTGACGGCGGCCTTTTCCCGCGAACGGGGGGAGGCCCTGGTCCGGGCCGTCCTGGGAGACGGGGTTAAGCGTCTGGCCCCTTCGGAAAAAGCGAACTATGAGCGGACTAACCGGTCCCTCCACGCCCTGCGGGACATAGCCGAAGGAGAAGTCCTGGAGGCCGGCATGACGGGGGTCCTTAGAACCGAAAAGGTCCTGCGTCCCGGCCTGCCCCCTTCCTGGGCGGAAAGAATCATCGGGAGGAAAGCCCGGCGCTTTATCCCCGCCGGGGAGGGGATCCGGTTTGAAGACTGCTAGCGTTCTGTCCAGGACATCCTGCTTAATTTAAGATTTGAATTGGACTGCGCGCCGGACCTGCACCGGCATGAATTGTACCGGCCGATCCGCGGGTCTTTGATATTGTTAAAAAAGCCGATTATGGGTGGTACGGTTTCGGGGATCATTAGTGCCTCCAGTCTCCTAACGCGCACGGTTTTGGGAAAGCCTCCCTCCTTTACCCCTTTTTAATGCGTCCGCCCCAGGTGTCCTCCGTATTTTTTTGCCAAGCAATTTAGGCGTACTCTTATTTCTATGCGTTTATCCTGTCCACAACCCCCTGCCGCCGTTTCAGGCGGGTCCCATATCTAGGAACCCGCCGCTTTGCGGCGGGAGGAGTTATTAATGACTTACCCAATACCCATCATCATCGTAAAAGTCAAAATCGACAGCATATCCTGTTAATATCACCGAATCCGGCGAATCAACCCTGATATAGAACCGTGTAGCGCCTGATCCCCAATAAGGCTCCCCGTTATTCCATATCTTGGTATAGAAAAGCGGGTACATCCTTTCTTCTCCATCATCGTCTATCCAATTATCCTCCCCCGTGTCATAATAACCGTACATTTTTTCGTCAACATGGCTGTTTTCCATATCTTCGTCCGGCACATCCCATCCCGCGATCCGGTGGATAATTTCCTCGCCCCGGCTTATGGTCAACGTAAAGGTAACCAGCTTGTTCAGCAGCTTTGCTTTTAATTCGACGATTTTCGGAATCAATTCGCCTTCTTCATATTCCGGATACGACAGGTAATGCATCGGAAAATCGGTACGTACGTAGCTGTTATGCCCCGGCTTTATAACGCACCGGGTCCCCTGTTCCGCCGAATAGGCTTCATTGGCAAGCTTATATATTTCTTCAGGAAAGGGCGTAAAATCCTCATACCGGGCGCCGGGGGACGGTATCTCGCCTACTTCCAGCTTTACCGTCAATTCGGAATTTGTTTTATTCTTAACGCTGAACCTGAAAATGGAGGGGTACGACAATCCGCCGCCAAGCCAGCAGGTAATAGGCAGACAGCCCGAAAGAAGGATCAAAAACACCGCCGCCATTACCGGCAGGATCAGTGTCAGTCTCTTTTTCCGTATATTCATAAAATCCTCTCTGTGATACGGGGGCCGCGGAGGACCGGAGCGGTCCATTTGCGGCCCCCGCCGCTTTAACCGTGTTAGTAAAGCCGTTTGATTATCTCTATATCCTTTGCCGACAATTCGGTATTGTATCTGGTGTAAAAAATGTTGCCCTCTTTCTTTCCATTTGCGGCATTCGCATAGGACGGTTTTATTTTAAAACCTTCATACAGCATGATGGAGTTAAAATCCCATCCTGTTTTAACAAATTGCTCCGCCATTTCAACGCGTACGATTACCACAGGGTACCAGACGGGAATACAACCGACCATTGTCCTTTTCCACTCCAGTCCTACTATGCGCAGCGAGGGGAGGGATATTTCGGGCAGGCGCGTATTGTTCAAAAAATTATTTTTGGTAACGCTGACATCTATATACGTGTCCCTGTCCCATCTTTGGTGTTCATGCTGTAAGCCCAGGACATGTCCAAGCTCGTGCAAAGCGACACTGTATGCCGAGTAACTCACCGCATTAACTGTATTTTCACATCTGGGATCCAACTGCATAAACGCTATGCCCCAGGGGTATGACCCGGGGGAAGCCATGCCAAACGCGCCATCCAGAGCTTTTTCTTCGATTCTGACTATATGCTGGATCCCGATGATCAATAAGAATGTGTTCCAGGCCGCAGCGTCAAATTCCTCAAATTTGACCTTTCCTCCCGTCGCGCTGGTCCACCTGTCCATCGCTTTTCGTGTCGCTTTCCTGAAGCCGTCGCGCATATCACCCCATTTGTATTTTACCACGCCGCCGGACCATAAAGGGACAGGCTTTATATAAAGCCCGCGCGACGACCCCTCGTTTTCTCCTGTAAACATGCTTTCAATTTCGGCGGAAATCCTTTCCGCCGCTTCTTCTCCGTCTTCGCCGTTTGAGATTGCGGTTAACACCTCGGCTATGGCTATGCCTTCCAGAGTGTATTGCGGCACAATTTCATCATCAGATAAATAAATCAAACCGTCCTCAATTCTGACCCCGTCCGCAAAGGCAACGCCCTCCACCGGAGGTACAAGCAGGCTCATTACCTCATTGTAGTCTTTTACAATCACGTCAAGTTCGTCTTGCAGGGTAATTATCTCTCCTTCCGGTTCCTCTATGCCGCGGGCATTCCGTTTGCCGGTCTGTCTTTTGAGCGTTGTCAAATCGTCAGGCAGATATTTCCCCAGCGACTGGGGATCAAATATCCCCGAACCTCCCATCGCTCTGGCTGTTTCCGCTTCCGGTATGTCAACATAAATTCATCCGCCGAAAAATCTCCCCTCGAAATGTAATACCGGTCCGTTTGTACCGTCTCTTTCCCTTTTCCCCTCCGAAACGTCCGATATTGTATGACAGCCGTTAAATCTTCCCGCCTCTCAAGCCTCTTCCCTTCCGTTGCCGCCTGCCCAGGCGTCAATCCATGCTCCCCTATCCACGCACCCGCCACATGAAAGCCGCTCCCCCGTATCGTTTTCCCGTCTATGTTGACCAGCCGCGCCTCTGTTCCCTCCCCCTGCTTCCGTATCTTTATGTCCCTAAGCCGGCTCTCCAGCCCTTCCTGCAATTCCCGGGGGTTCAAACATGGCAGTATCCGCCAAAACGCCGATGCCTTGGCCTGCTGCCCTATTCTATCTTCTATAACTTTAATATAATAAACTGGTTTTTTTAAGTTTAAAAGAGAAAGCGGGCGTTATGCCGCTTTTCCGTCAGACTTTAGTCCAAAGCGGGTTTCAAAACTACCGGGTTTTGAAACCGGTTCAGTGGAGTAAAATTATGGTTAACGCACAGGCAGGGTTAGCTCGATATTTATCAAAATACGAGAACCAGAGTATTGAGTGCAGTCAA
>JAISOQ010000122.1 GCA_031275515.1 Treponema sp.
TACCCATTGATACCTCCAATGAAATTACCCCAAAATGGGGATAGTTCGCTTTTCTGTCCTTCTCTCATTCCCTTACTTAAAGCAAAAGGATTAGCCGGAACATTGCAGATTGAAAACTCTAAAAGTTCCTGCTTGCGGAATATCAGGCTTGTTCCGTCCTTGCTGTCCTCTTTTGAGGGCAGTTCAATTTCAAGGATACGGAAGCCTACGGAACCCGCCCGGATCACTCCCGCTTTAACCCGTTGCCCTATGGCCCAGCCGAAAGGATCGTATTCTTTGTCATTGAACACAACCGAACCGTGCAAGCCCTTTTCATCGGCAAATAAGCCGTCAGCCTTCCCGATAGCCGGAATGTCGTAGCGGTGCGCCCACTCCACCACCGGGTTTTTCAGGTAGTGGGAATAGTCCCATCCCTCCGGGTCTATCCGCTCCGAGAACCGATCAAGATCAAACGTCGAAAACGTCCATTCAACCCCCTCCGCTTCCCCGCCAGCGGAGAGGCGGAACGGAACCCCCGCAACCAGTTCCACGTTAAGCCCCTCCTTCACGCCCACCACACCGCCCTCGGTCGGCCTCATCCCAAGTTCCCCCCGCAGAAAATCCAGCAATACCGAACTATTCCCTATCCGGTATTCCCCGCTCCTGTTTCTTATCAGCATTTACAACCCCCATGAATTCCTGTATATCAAGCTCTTCCAAACGCAGAGCCGTTCCCACCGCCTGTATAGCGTTTTTCACATGGAACCGTTTGAATAAATGTTCCTTGTGGTTGTCTACCGTTTTTGTGCTTACTTTTAAGGTGTCACAAATTTCTTTTGTGGTAGCCCCTTCCGAAAGCAAAACCAGCACTTCTTTTTCACGTTGCCATTTTTTCGGTAATTTTTCCGTGTATTCCTTCATGCGCGCCATGTGCCGTTTTAGATGGCTTGCGATATACGTTTCGCCTTTCAGTATCTTTCGCATACCCCGGTAGAATTCCGCCATACCGTTACGCAGACTGACATAGCTTTCCGCCCCGTTAAGTATAAAGTGCGGCTCAATATGCGCCGGATATTCCCCCAAATTAAAAACCGCTACATGCAGAAACGGCATACTCTCAAGCAGCATACCAATCATATACGGCGTAGCGGTCTTATAAAAACTCGCTTCCATGATGATTAAATGCGGCTTTTCTTTGTTGATAAGCATGGTAAGGGCTTCCCCGTCCAGCGTAGTTCCCCATGCGTTAGTAACCTTCAAATGATGAAGAAACATTTTGCCGAGCGGCAATATACCTTCAGACCGGCTGACAATAAGTATACCGTGTCTCATAAGCCTACTCCGGTTCCGCCGTTACCGGCGACAGGCTCTTGGGCCGATACCATACATTGCCCCAGGGTTTCGGTTCTTTGCCCCGTTCCCGCAGCACATCGTTGATAGTCTTTAATCCGGCGTTTATCTCCGCAATGTCCCGCCTGCTCTGCTCATCTTCGCTTTGTTGTAGTTCCGGTATGTCCCGTAAATCAAATAGTCCGTACTCCTTGAGGCCCAGCCTTACAAAGAATTGAGTTTCCAAAATACTTTCAAATTGTTTGAGCGTAGGGATGAGCGTGTACTTCCAAAAGGCGGCGTGTTGTTCCCCCGTGTCTTTCCCGGACAGGGATGTTGTTTTGTCATTGATATTCGCCACCCGGGGCGGTATGCCGTACTTCGCTAATATCGTATAGAGGTTCCAGCGTTTCAGTTCAAAGAGCTTCACCACCTCCGGGGTAAAGGACAGGGGCTTAAAGTCCGTCCCTTTGCCCAGGACGGCAATCTTCCGGTTTGCCCTTACCGCCCCATACTTACTTTCCCACCGCCGCTCCAGTGCGTCCGCCTCCTCCGGCCTGATGGTCTGCTCTGTTTTCAGTATCCCCTGGGGAATGGCGTTGTTTTTGAGTAATTGGGAATTGGCTCTATTGGCGTAGTAATCCTGTTCCAGTTCCAAGGATAAAGCCGCCAGCGGGTTTATCCCCCGGTCAGAATTCCAGGGGTTCCATTCCTTAAAGTGAATAATCTCATCCGGCAGGACGGGGATTAACCCGGCGCTATCCTGATAAAACCAGCGGCGGCCATTCCCGATGTGAACAAGGGATTGTTCAGTACCCCGGCCTTCATGGATCATCCGCCGGGGGTCAAGGAGGTAGATGTTCCGGGGTATCCCCCCGGTATAATCCGGGCCGTACCACCAGAACGCCTCGCCCTCCAGAAACCACCAGGCCGCCGTCTCTTTCCACAGGTCAAAGCGGCTTGTCGTATCGTTAGGCCGCCTGAATAGTTCATAGACTGTCCCGGCAGTTACCTCGTTTCCTCCCCGCATAAGCACAAAGGAAGCCCGCGCAATATTGCGGATAAGGATACCCACGGCGATATTGACCCAGGCGTTAAAGAGATAACCGTCCACGGGCCGGGATGTTTCACTTGAAAGGTTGAAGTCATCGGTTAGAGAACTGTTCAAATCATGCTCTGCTCCTTTCATTCCCCGGTCTTGTTTTACCGGAAGTTTGAGGATACGGCGGAATATATTCATAAAACGACTACCCCCTGTTGTACATCGCTGAATACGGCGTAACGCAAAGCGTCCATAAAGTGATCGTTTACCTTGACAATCTCCCCCGCCTCATCCCGGCAGTAATCCCATATCTCCGACAACACTCCGGTACACTTGGCGGACACAAAGAATTGCCCCCGTTCAATTTTAGCATTGATATAATCAATTCCGCTCTCGACACTGTTATTGGCCTTTATCCCTCCGGTTATCTCCTGTATCCGCTCACCTCCGGCAGGGTCGCAGTACACCGGAAAGCCGAGGCCGTCAGGCCCCAGGCCGAACCAGCCACGGGCGGTTAATTCGTCATTAAAAGATTGGGTAGTCATGTTGTAGGCCCCGTAGTCGGCGATGACATAAATTATTTCCCCAAGCCGGCCAATCTTCACATTGGTAATGTTGAGGCCAAAGTCCTGCCCGGCTGAAAGGCGGTCAAAGGTTTCCGGTAATTCCCCCGGTTTCAAGATCATGGTCTCGTCAAACTTTTCGTAGATAACCCCCTCCGCCTTCACCCAGGCGCCGTCCCGGAACCGCGCCCGTTGCTTCTCCGGTAAAGCGTCAAGAATGTCGCTGATATAATCTTCCGGCAGGTGTTCCTTGTTGTCCTCCGGGTTTAGGATCATCGAGGCGTAAAGCTCCGGTTTCTCTAGCGGCTCTCCGGTCAGGAATGTTTTTTTGCGGATAAAGATTTTATAGGCCCAATGGAGGGGGCTGCCCGGATTACAGTCGTACAAAAACAAGTTCCGGCACCCCGGCACCCGCATAGCCAGACGGCTATAGGCGGTCGTAACCGCCGCATAACTAAGCTGTGATATTTCGTTAAAATAAATCGTGTTGTATTCATGCCCTAAAATCTTGTCCGCCTGCTCCCGGTCTCCCAAACCGCCAATCCATATTTCAGAGCCGTTGAAAAGGGTTATCATGTTCTCATGGACAAGGTAGGTATAATTTTGGTTTCCTATCGTGTTGGTAAGCCAGGGTAAGAGGGTCTCCCGCAGCACCGATGACCGGGCATCCTTGGCCCGGAGGCGGCAAATCAAATGGCGGCTTCCCGCAAAGCGCAAAGCCCGGTAGATCAACGCCATCACCAGAACGGTAGTCTTACCGCTCCGGGAGCCGCCGAACAGTAAAATATGTTTAGTCCCGCCTTTGAGGAGGGAAAGGGCCTGCCGTTGTATTTTTGTTGGTTTGAAAAGTGTTGTTGTTCCCATATCGCTTCCCGTTCCGCTTCCTGTCATTAGCCGGGTTTTTATGCCCTATTCGGCGCAGGGGGTATCCAAGTACCCTTTTTCCCGGAAACTGCATCCAGGCCCGTCTTAGACAGGTCTTTTTTACAACCCGTGCCGTCTAAAAACCCTTTATTTTTTAGGCCAATGACCCGGTTTCTCTCCCGTTCCTCCGCCGTTATAACCGGGTGGGCCTTGAACCATGCCGCTTCGCAGACGGCCCGTTCCTTGTCCGTTCCATCGGGGTCTATGCCCTTCATCCCCTGGGGTATGCGGCAATCCTGTTTCAGCATGGCAAGGGTAAAGTAACCGCCCTCCGCCGCTTTCCGGGAAACCTTGCGCTGCCGTTTTACCCAACCGGGAATATCCGCCAGGCGGCATATATCCTCGTCTCGGACTTCAGTCCGCGGAAACCATGTCCGATCCGCTACGCCCTCATCCTTGGGACACAGCGGGGCGGAACAGCCGTCAAAATATTTGCAATCCATCATTCCCTCCTTTGCCCCAAAGCGGGGCCGTTGTATCTTCGTTATCTTAATTCCGATAAGTTTCGCAAACGCGGTATAACCGCTGTTATTTATCAAAGCCCCTCAAACTCCGGGGTAAACTGAATTTCCAGTTGCTTCCCGCTAGTGCCTTCCCGCTCCCCCTTGGGGGCCGTTGTAATCCCTGCTATCTCCCGATCCGTGCTTATGGCGGTAGTCAGCCATTCCACCACCGCACCCTGGGTCAACTCCCCCGGCTCCATCTCCATCAAATCAAGTTTTTTGTTCACCACCCGCAGCATCTTTCCGGTGGCTTCCCGGTAGACTGCCTCTTGCGCCTCAATGGTCTTGCGCTTCTCCGTTTGTTTCAGGCGGTCAAGGTACTGGTCATAGTCCGCCGCCCGCTCCCGCCAGCGGAACTGTGTAGACCATACCCGCCACATCCGGTAACGCTTCTCAACCTTTCCCCGCTCCGCTTCGCTCAACGCCGCCTCAACCGCCCGGCGGATATTCCGGTCAGGCCCGTAGTCCCGGTAGGAACAGAAAGCGGCGTAGGCCGCCCCGCTCTCCCCGGTCAGCCGCTCCCAGCTCTCGAAAGGGAGGATAGCCGCCTTAGCCTCCTCAATGGTTTTGTCAATGTCCGTCATGCTTTATCCTCAAGGGGTAATTCCCCCTGCCCCTTATCTCCCCGGTTCTTTATCCAGATTTCAATTTCATCAGGCTTAAAGCGGATAGCCCGGTTTATCTTGTGGAAAGGGATAGTCCGTTTCAGTACATAGCCCCGCAGGGTAGGCACCCTGAACTTCGTCCACTCCGCCAGTTCAAAAATGGTTATGTATTCGTCATCGGGTTTTTGCACAGGCCGTCCTCCCGTGCTTAAAAGGTCTCACGGGCGGTTTCCAAAACCAATGGGGGTTTTCCGCAATTTGTTCAAATTTCTTTAGGGGAGGATCAGGGCATAAAAAACCCCGCCCGATCCGGCTTGGCCGGTCATAGCGTGGCGGGGTCAGGCGGGCCGTCAGGGGTATCTATACCCGGTTGGCCTTCTTTGCCGTTGGTTTGGTATTCTTTCCGGGGAAGGGGATAGTCTTAGCCCCCGGTACAGGGCCGGCCGGTTTCCGCGCGGTATTCCGTGTAGTTATCATTACCTCCGGTTTTCCGCCGCCTTGCCCGGCTGCTTTTGGTTTTTTCGCCTTGTCCCTGCCGCTTTGCATAAGAGTCTTTTGGGCCGCCGCTACCTCGGCAAATTCCTTTGCGTCAAAATGGCTGTACCATTCGCTCATCCGGTCGGACTTATGCCCCGTTACCGATTGCACCTTCACCAGGGGAATATTCATCACCTGTAATTCCGTATTCAGAAAATGCCGCCAACTGTGAAACGACAATCCCCGCCGGGATATTTCAGCCGGGGTAATCCCAATCCCGGTCAAGGCCAAATGAAACTTGTCATAGAGGTGGCGGCCCGTTACCGGCTTCG
>JAISOQ010000268.1 GCA_031275515.1 Treponema sp.
GCTTCATCGGTGTAGAGGAGGGCGGAAAAAAACCGGCGCAGGCCGCGGCGTTTCAGGGCCGCTTCGCAGGCGGCGGGAAAGCAGGAGGTAACGACTGCAAGGGCCAGTCCTTCATCGTATAATTCCCGGACCAGGGCCGCGGTCTCCTCTTTCAGGGGGACTGTGGTTTCATAATACCCCAGAACCATCTCCTGCCACCGGCTGATGATTTCCCCCGGGGAACAGTCAAAACCATACCGGCGGATTACATATTGGGCGGACTGGTTTAAGGTCATGGGGGCCAGATCTTCTTCCAGGCCGGCTTGCGGGGTTTTCCCCTCCTTCACCAGCCAGTCCCGGCAGAGGTGATCCCAGACATGCATGGAATCGAGCAGAACGCCGTCAAGATCAAAAACAGCCCCCCGGTATTCGCGGATGGGTTTTTTCACCTCCCCTCCTGTTCCCGCGCTCCGGTATCCAGGATACGCCGCAAATTCCGGGCAGCCTCCTCGATGTCAGGCTGGGAGAGGATGCCGGAGATAACCGCGATCCCCGCCGCTCCGGTTTTCATAACTTCCGCCGCGTTGCCCGCGTTGACGCCCCCTATGGCTGCCACGGGGATACGCACGGCGGCGCAAATTTCCCGAAGCCTCCCGATCCCGACGGCTTCCCCTGCATCCGCTTTGCTCCCCGTGGGGTACACCGCACCCACTCCCAGGTAATCCGCTCCTGCGGCCTGGGCCTCCAGGGCTTCTTCCACCGTGGAGGCGGAAAGGCCAATGAACATGGTTTTCCCCGCTAAACGCCGGGCAGCAGGCAGGGGCAGATCCGACTGGCCGATGTGAAGCCCCTCGGCGCCCACCGCCAGGGCAATATCCAGGCGGTCGTTGATCACCAGGGGAACATGATGGCGCCGGGTAACGGCCTGGACTTCCCGGGCGATCCGGTAAAATTCTCCGGCGGAAGCTTCCTTTTCCCTAAGCTGTACCATAGTAACTCCCCCGGCAATGGCGGCTTCCACCGCCCCGGTAATGGGCCGCCCCAGGGCCAGCGCCCGGTCGGTACAAAGGTAGAGCAGGAGATCCGGGGCCGCTAACATTGGATTTTCCCCCTTTGGCGCAGGGTATCCCCGGTTACTCCGTAGATGCTGTCTATCAGGGCGACCCGGAAGGAACCGGGAAGCCTGGCCTTTTCAAAGGCCAGTTCTCCGGCGATACCCATAGCGGCAATGGCGGCGCAGGCGGCGGCGAACATTCCCCCGTCCTTCCGGCCTTCCGCTCCCGCCCCGCAAAGAGCGCCGGCAGCCGCCCCGCAGAGGGCGCCGGTCATACACCCCGCCCCGGTGATCCGGGTCAGCATCTCTACCCCGTTGGTTATATGGGCAAGCCGCTTCCCGTCCCCCACCACATCAACCCTGCCGGTGGCGGCCACTACACAGTGGTATTTCGCCGCCAGCATGGTTACCGCCTCCTCAATGCCGGGGATTTCCCCTTCCGAATCCACCCCCTTCACTTCGGCGTCCTTCCCGGCCAGGGCCATGATTTCCCCCATATTCCCTTTGATAATGTCGATTCCCCCCACGTCATAAAGGTGGGCCAGAATGTCAATCCGCCGCCGGATTGCGGCGCAGCCCACGGGGTCTATCACAATGGGCCGCCCCGCGGCTTTGGCTCCCAGGACCGCTTCCACTGCCGCAGCTTCCTGTTCCTTGATGTAGGTCCCAAAATTGATGTAGAGGGCCCCGGAAATCCGGGCGAAACCGCAGGCTTCGTCCCAGGCGTCGCACATGGCCGGGGAGGCCCCAAACGAAAGGAGAATATTGGCGCAGTCATTGGTGGTAATATAATTGGTAATACAATGCACCAAGGGCCGCCGCTTCCGTACTTCGTCAATAATGACTGCCGCTTCTTCAATAATCATCTTAACAACTCCTGTAACTTGTGTTTATGGATGACGGCCTTACCGCCGTTTGGTCCGCAATAAAACAACCGGGATGTAGAGGATTGCCACCGCGGCTATACTCAGCAGGGTGGGAATCCCCAATTCATACCTGGTACAAAGGGAATAGACTGCCATGCCTCCCAGCGCCGCCGCGCATCCCGGCAGGTTGGTTCCCCCCGGGCTGGCGTCTTCGGGGCGCTTCATAAAAAAGTCGATGAAGATCACCCCGTAAACCGGTATAAAAACCATACCGATGGCGCTGAGAAAATTCGTCAGGAAACCGGAGTATTCTTCTAAGGGAAAAAATGCCCCAAGGACACAGGAGAATAAACCGAAGCCCAAAATGGGTATTTTGAGGTTCTTTATGTTGACGATCCTCCTGGAGGATACCGCCGCGGAGTAGAGGTCCAGGAAGGCTGTCGTCAGGGTGGAGAAAACCACCACCGCGCAGGCGATGAGCCGGAAGCGGCTTTCCGCAATGAAGGCAAAAAAATCCTTTCCTGTTTTGAGGGCGATAAAAAGACCGAATCCGTACATGAAGACGCTGCCCAGGAAATATCCCGCAAAGGGCATCGCCGAAGCGCA
This sequence comes from Treponema sp., assembly GCA_031275515.1. GTDB lineage: Bacteria > Spirochaetota > Spirochaetia > Treponematales > Breznakiellaceae > JAIRLK01. Next base: position 2,506 of record JAISOQ010000268.1, read on the forward strand.
GGACGGGTCCTTTGCCCGGTAACTGTAGTCTCCTGCCAGGGGAAGCCAGGAGACCGGCATGGCGATGGAAAGTTCCAGGGCCAGGGCAAAACTCAATCCTTCCGAAAAAGACGCCTGCCCCCAGGACCTTCCGGCGCTTTCCCAAACAAGAACCCCGCAGAGGAAGGCCAGCAGGATCACTACGGCGCTGTTGATCCACTGGGCGGGACTGCCGAAGATCAAGGCCCACAGGAGGACCAGGAGGCCCAGGACGAAAGAAACCGCGGCGAAGGGGACCGCCGGAAAAATCGCGGTGACGGCGCTTCCCGCCTGGACTATCATTACCACCGTCCAGCCCGTAAGCTGAACCACATTACAGAGGGCCGCCAGCCTGCCGCCGTTTCGGCCCAGGGAAAAGGCCGCGCTGTCCATAGCGCTGCGCCGCCGGGTAAAAGAGATATATCCCCCCAGGGCAAGAAGGCCGGTCCCGATAAGATGCCCCAGGATAATCGCCGTCAGGGCCTTGCCAAATCCCAGGGGCGCCAGAAGCCCGCCGGTGTATATTTCGGAAATGGATATGGCCGCCCCCGCCCAAAGCAAAAACATGATGCTCTTTTTCATCTCCGGCCTCCTATACGATGTCCATACCGGCCCGGCGGTAGAGGGCCGCCAGATGTCCCACCGGGCCTCTGCCCCCGCCCACGGCATAGCAGTCTTTTATTGCCTGGGTGATATACTCTTTTGCAGCCCGGACCGCCGCTTCCGGGGAATCCCCCAGGGCAAGGCGGCAGGCAATGGCCGAGGAAAGGGTACAGCCCGTACCGTGGGTATGCCGGGTTTCGATCCGCTTTGCCGGAAGCCAGACCATCCTGCCGCCGCTGTAGAAAAGATCCTCCGCATCGGTTTCCAGCCGGTGCCCGCCCTTGATAAGCACGTTTTTCGCCCCCTGCCCCGCGATGATCTCCGCCGCCCGCCGCATGTCCTCTTTGGTGCGAATGAAAAGGCCCGCAAGGATTTCCGCCTCGGGAATATTCGGCGTCAGGATGTCCGCCAGGGCCGCAAAGTTCCGTACCGCCTGTTCGGCTTCCGGGCGCAGCAGGGGGTCTCCGCTTTTAGCCGCCATCACCGGATCGATGACAATGTTTTGAGCCTTAAAGCGGATCAGGCAGTCCCTGACGGTCCGGATAATCTCCGCACTGGAGACCATGCCTATCTTTACCGCATCCACCCGTATATCGGTGAACACCGCCTCGATCTGGGCCGCCACCATGCCGGGTTCGATTTCCTGGACCCGGTATACCCCCCGGGTATTCTGGGCAACCAGGGCGGTGATCGCCGTCATCCCATAGACCCCCAGGGCGCACATGGTTTTAAGGTCCGCCTGGATACCCGCGCCGCCGCTCGGATCGGTACCCGCGATGGTCAACACGTTTTTCATACGCCTCCTCTGCGGGGACAAAAAAAGCCCCCGCGAAAAACACCGCGGGGGCTTTTGATCAGCCGTCAAGCCATTCCCTCCGCCGGCATTATCCGGATCAGGTTCAAGGGTATCAAGCTCCATTCCGCTTGGTCTCAGCCGGACAGGTTCCAGCTCCCCATATATTATTTTTTGATGATTACTCCACGTTTCGGTTTTGTCAAGCCCCTCGCATTGCCTCAAAATTAATCTAGTCGAAAATGAGCGGTTGCCCAGAAACTAAAACCTAGCTGAAATCAGGCAACGGTGGCCCGGCCATCCTCCTGACAGGAGGTTTTTTCACCATACTTTTTTTCCCGGTTCAGTTTCAACAGCAGCCCGACCGCCTCGTTCAGCCTCCGGTTCAATTCTACCGGGTTATACCCGGCCCGCCGCCGCT